>CATWCG010000297.1:0-3001 GCA_958349165.1 uncultured Actinomyces sp.
TGACATACCCATAGCGCCACGATACGAGGGGCCATGCACATCTGCGTCCCGCACGCGGGCCGGGTGGGTGTCCAACAACCTACCGCCAGTCAGATAAGTCGATTATGCTGAGCGTCAAACACGTGTGGAGGGTCGCAAAGGAGCTGACGTGAGCGCAGAACCAACACAAGAGGAGCGCGAGCGGGCCAAGGCGCTCTTCGACTACATCCGTACCGAAGTCTTCTCGGCGGCGGAGCGTCAGGGAGCATTGCGCGCCGAGCCTGGGGCGCCGAAGCCCTGGAAGGGACATGACGTCTCGATCGTGTACGCGAGCCTGGCCAACGTGTGGGAAAACATCACATCCGTGCCGCAAGGCTCCGCCCTCGAAGCCTTCCTCGTCGGCAGGTCGAGCGCCGACACCGGCGCAAGCGACGCTGTCGTGATGCCCTTCCACTCCAACCTCGATCAACGCAACGCCATACGCGCCGCGCTCACTCACCAGATCTCGATCATCGACGGGCCTCCCGGCACCGGAAAAACGCAGACGATCCTCAACCTGATCGCCACGTTGGTCGCGCAGGGAAAGACCGTCGGCGTCGTCGCGTCGGCAAATTCGGCCGTCGAGAACGTCGTGAAGAAGCTCTCAGATGAAGGGTATGGGTTCCTCATCGCGAACCTCGGGAGCGCCCCGCGCGTCCGAAAGTTCCACAGCAGACAGGATGAGCTCGTCCAGCAACGGAAACAATGGTGTGACAACACGGGGCGTGTAACCGCTGGGTTAGTGATTGCGGATGAGCTAGAGACACTCCGCGAGGAGGAAGAACGCCTCGTAGACCTGTGGAAGACCAGCAGGGATCTGCCGATCGTGCGCGCCCAGCTGGACAACATCCGGCACGAAAGAAAACTGTTTGAAGAAAAAGTGAAGGAGAGTCGCCGCTCCCTGCCAGATATGGGGCACCTGCCCATCGCGAGTGCCCCCTCCGAGACTATCGCTGAGCTTGTCGCAGCGGCTCGCTTCGCGCCGAGGCCGTCATGGAGTATCGGTGGTCTCATCGAGCGCGTGCGCCGCTACCGCACCTTCGGCCCCCTCAAAGGCCTGGACCTGAGGGATGTCGACGTTCAGTCAGCCATCCAGATGCTGTTTTATCGGGCGCGGGAGGCGGAACTCGCGCAGGACGTCGACATCGCGACGCAGCGCGTCGAAGACAGCGGAGTAGATGATGCGAGTGCAGCGTATCGGCGTCGGTCGAGGAGCATCTTCGATGCGATCCTCGCCCGGCGATTTGGCCGTTCGGATGCCGTGGTGCCCGACCTGGGCGGACAGATACATACAAAAACGCGAGCCCTCCTCTCTGCCTACCCGATCGTGGCGTCGTCGTGCTACTCGATCGGGAATAACCTGGGTAGGGACCCCCTCCTGGATTGGGTGATCGTCGACGAGGCCTCGCAAGTGCTGCTGCCGCCGGGTTTGGCGGCGCTGAGTGTCGCCCGCAATGCTGTCATCGTCGGCGATACGAAGCAACTTAGCCCGATTTTTGCCGGCTGGTGCGAGAGCGAGTCTGATCCGCCCGATGCGCGCGTCGACGTCCGCTCGCTGTCGTTGTTGGAGTCAGTCAAAGCGATGGAACCAGATTCGGGCGTCGTGAGCACGCTCCTGAAGGAGCATTATCGCTGCCACCCGGCCATCATCGAGTTCTGTAATCGCATGTATTACGACGGCCAGCTCATTCCTATGCGCTCGGCTGATGAGGGGGCGCCCAGGCCCTTCGAGATTGTTCATGCCGCTCCGGGGAATCATGCGCGTCGCCTCGAAGAGGGAGGGAGCTACTCCCAGCGCGAGATCGACATCATTACGCGCATCATCACGAAGCTGGAAGACATGGAGCTCATTCGTAAGGGAATTCAGCCCGAGGATAAAGATGGGGTTGGTGATTTCCTCCTGGGAATTGTCACGCCCTTCCGCGTGCAGGCACAGAGCGCGGGCGAGCAGGTGATCCATGAGCTTGGGGAAGGCGGTCGTGATCGGTGGATGTCGGCGACTATTCATAAGTTCCAGGGCCGTGACGCGGGAACAATCATCCTGTCCACGGTCTTGAATTCAACCGATAAGTCTGCGGGCTGCAGCTTTTACGATGATAACGCTATGACGAACGTCAGCGTGTCCCGTGCAAAGGATCGGTTGATTGTCGTGACGGCTCACGATGGTGTTCCGCATAGTAAGAATGTCAGTGCCCTCCTTGATTATATAAGGATGTATGATCCGCGCGTTTCTGTTGAATCGGATATTGTGTCAATCTTCGATGTCCTCTACAGTGCCTACAGCGCGTCCCTCGAGCGCTATTCGCGCGCGAAGTGGTCGAATTGGAAACGGACTCCCGCCGAGAATGTCGCGGACCTGTGTCTGCGTGAGGTCCTGGCCGATCCGAAGTATTCGACATTCGGGTATCACACGGAGGTTCCCCTGTGGGAGGCGCTGCCAAACACGCGCCGCCTGAGCGAGGAACAGCGCGACTTCGTGTTCACGGATAGCGCCCTCGACTTCGGGGTGTTTTCGCGAGTGACTGGGCGCATCGTCCTTGCCATCGAGGTCGACGGCTGGGAGTATCACGGCAACAACAAGGAACAGCAGCAGCGCGACGCGCGCAAGGACTCGATCATGGCCGCGTACGACGTGCCGGTCCTGCGTCTGGCGACCAACGAATCGGGGGAGGAACGCAGGATCAGGGAGGCGTTAGACAAGCTTCTCTGAGGGCGCCGCGCCACCGTGGCGCCTTTCGTGACGGTCGCGTTCTCGCGGCGCTGTCGGTGCGGCGTTCGTGTTTGACGAGGTCATGGCTGGCTTGTGTGGGTACGTGCACGTTCGTTCCCTCTGGGCGGGAGGATGTGCGTTGGTGGTTACCGTGCATTCTTGATGTTGTTGCGTGTTTTGGCGCGTAGTCTGGTGGGTGAAGGGCGCGTCTCCGATGGTGGGGGCGTGCGTGAGGACACCTCATCGTGGAGGTTGATAGATCATGATGGTTCC
>CATWCG010000298.1:0-2994 GCA_958349165.1 uncultured Actinomyces sp.
GCCCGGTCCGCAACCTCATCGCGGCCATCGCCGTTCTCATCGTCGCTGCTCTGGCCCTCGGATTGTCCTGGCTTACCCACCGGCCGACAGGGTATTCGGGCAACGCACGTGTCTCCTCCTTCATTTCCCCGGACTTCGCCTCGGGCTTCGATGTCGCCTGGGAGGCCACGGCCTCGGATCTCGGCATCACTGGGCAGATCGCTGCCACCACAACGATCGACGGGGTGCTCATCGCACTCGTCCGCCCCGAGCAGGCAGACGAACCGTCTCATCCCACAAACAAAGAGACTGCCACATCGACCGCCGAGCTCGTCGGCATCGACGCAAGCGGAAAGACCCCCACTGTCCTGTGGCATCACGACCTGACCAAGACGAGCGGCAAGCTCTTCGTGTGGGAGGACTCCATCGTCGTCGGCGATCAGACGATCCGCGCCTCCGACGGTGCCGTCACTGCCACGTGGAAAGACCCCCTTCCGACGGAACTACGACCCAGCTATTTCTCAACCAGTCCTGAACCTGGCACTCTCGTTGGAAATCCTTACGCTCTCGGGCAGAACAGTCCCTTCGTCCGGGTGATGTGGCCGGTGGCCCTCACCTGCGAACCCGCCAAGAGCTGGGACCTGTCTATTCCCAATGACGCCGAGTTCTCCTGTCAGGCGTGGCGCAAGGACGGGACGGTTGCGTGGACCTATCGCACAAGCGGGGACGACGGCCGTCAACACGCCCCTATGAATGTTCCCGCAGCAAACGGCTACGTGTATGTAGCTCACCCTGACTTGGATGATGAACAACCGGGGATGAGCGCTTGGGACATCGACGGCTTTATGAACCTCGTCGACGGCAGCTACGTACGCGGCGACCTCCCCGAGAGTGGCCTCCTCGAATCATCGATACTGCCCACGAGCGAGGGGTGGCTCACTGTCCGTGCGTCGACGACAAGCAAGTTTGCAGAGGATTACGTGAGCTTGTCCCCGGACGGACACCAGATCGCTCAGACTCCCCGCGTCTACGGATCCCTGACGTGGAAGGCCTTCAAAGCGACCACTTGCTGGGATCCCCAGAGCCAGGTTGTCACCCCCACTGCCCAACAGGCCATCGAGACGATTCACACCGGAGAAGTGCCGTGGGCTGCGGCATGCATCGAACGAACGGACACCGACGTGAGCGACGTGAAAGCCATCAACGGCCAAGTTCTCATGGTGACCACCGCGGACGGCTACCCCGAACCAGCATCCTACCGCCACACGTCGATCGTGGCATTGGACGGTTCCTTCCTGATCGCGGAGGCTCGATCTGATTCTCCTGACGGTGAGGACGTAAAGTCGGCGCGTACGATGATCCTCTATGACGCACCCTCGGGCGTTCGCCTTGCGGCACTTTCCGATGTTGGCGCATCGTCCGCGATTCCTCTGTATGACGACCTGCTCATCGCGTCCCCCGCACACCCGGATTCGTGGCTTGCTCGCCAGCGCTCCTTCCTCGGCACCTACCCCCACCCGGACACGGTCCTCATGGGGATCACGCCAAAGCGGGCGGGCTGACCCCCAGGACGCGAGCCGATCCACGAGGCAGGGGCCGGGACCCACGCAACCCGGCCCCGGCCTCGTCTGGCTTCCTCGGTCAGCAAAATTACCCGGTTACTAGCGGATGCGGTTACGATCGGGTCCATGAGATTCCCAGATGAGGACGACTACAGGTACGCGGGTGGATTCAAACGCCTCTGGTACAAGATCATCTGCCCCTTCACCTTTGGGGCACGCCTGTGGATGGTGACAACGTCGATCCTGTGCGCGTTCGCCGTCATGCATTCAGCGAACGGCTCGTGGGGCTACCACGGCCGCGCCCAAGACACCGGATTCCTCTCCGGTGACTTCGTCAACGGCGTGCGCCTCGCCTGGGAAATCGACGCGGCGGACGCGGGCCTGGACCGCATCGACGACTTCCGCGTCGGTGACGAATACATCTATCTGGTCGGGTATAAGGGGGCTCAGCGCAGCGTCGTCGCCTTCGACGCCTCCTATTCCACCCCGCGCGAGCTGTGGCGCACCAACGTCGACGACGAGGAAGGGGTGAACTGGTGGGGCGATGACCTGCTCGTGGGTAACACCCTGGTGTCGACCGCTGACGGGTCGACGCGCTCGGACTGGCCGACCCCGGGCGTTCGCCTAGGGGACTCCCCTTATCGGCACCCCTCGGGAGCGGGACCACGCACGGGAGCGATCGGGCCTGTTCGCCTGTACTGCCCCACCCCCTCGTCCGCTCCCTGCCAGGCCTGGGACAAGACCGGGACCCACGTGTGGGACTTCGACGCCTCCACCGGTTCCTTCCCCGACTCCGTCACCCCGCTGGAGGGCTGGGTGCCCCTACGCGCGTGGGCACGTTACTCGGGGCAGCTAGCCATGGGATCCATGCTCGATCAACTCACAGGCTTCCTCAACCTGGAAACCGGAGAGCGTGTCGGCTTGGAGGCCATCGAGGAGGCGTGCGGGCCCGCCACGCTGGAGGATTTGCACGGCGAGCCCCATTGCCGCATCACCGCAGATTCCAGCCAGCAGCGCTTCATCCTGCGCGCCTCCGACGGGTGGATCGCCGGCGACGATGATGGTTACATCGCGACCGTCGCCCCCGACGGCTCGAACCCGCAGGTGATGCACCTGGATGTTCAGGCCTCGAGGCGCCTCATGTTCCTGCGGAGATTTCCCGACCAAGGTTCCGCGCAGACCCCCACGATCGAAGAGTTCATGCACTTCGCGGCTACCGGCCAGGCGTCGTGGGATTCCTCTATCACGGTGTTGCCGGGAGACTACGACGCCCCGATCTCCATCAACGAGGAGACCACCATCAGCACTGGACAGTCGTACTACGGAACTGGCACCGGTGATCCCAGCGTGTGGCTGGGTAACCCCGCGCTCAGCGAGGATGCATCGGCTCTGTTCCTCCCCCATATCAACGTGGCCCCTACCTCCTTCTTCATTACCAAGCGGGAATGGCGTC
>CATWCG010000299.1:0-2985 GCA_958349165.1 uncultured Actinomyces sp.
TGATAGGCGCACGGTGACCGCCACCATGCAGGTCAACGGGGAACGCTTCACCCACGAGTTCACCGTGACGAAGGGGTCGTCGACGATGGGCGTTCTGAATAACTGGACAGTCAAGGATTCTCTGGCCGCGCGGGTGAGCGTTGACGTCGAGGGATACGCCCAGTTCAGCGTCGGCGGCGTGAATGCCGATGCGTCCGTGGCGGGCCGTAACGACCAGGAGAAAGGCTACCTCTTCTACCCCGGCGTCTACACGTTCACGCCCATCGCGGCGAGCGAGTATGCAGACTCCAACCCCGAGACGGTTTCTGTCCTCGATGATGGGTTGGGTGGCAGAGACAACGTCGTGACTCTCAAGGCCACCTACAACACCAAGCTGACGGCGGCCGCGATCGAGGCGGGGCAATGGGCCGTTGACACCTGCTCGACCATGCCGGGCAACCAGAATTCTTGGTGCCCATTTGCGATCCAGAGCGATGCCGTCACCGAGGTAACGGGCTCAATGCCGAAGGCGCTGGCGCCGGTGTCTGAGGAACAGCCGACGGTCTTTCGGGCGACTGTCGTCTTCACGGTGACGTACTCCAACAAGTACTACATGGCAGGCACGCAAGACGTGGAGGCCAAGGTGGAGATTCGCGCGCAGCTGGATGACAACCAAGTCCTCAAGCTGGACAAGGACGGCAAGCCCGACTTCGAGGTGAGTTTCACCCGCTGAGGTCCCCCGGCATGTGCGACCTGTCGCGCTCCTCGATCGCTTGGCGGTCGGGGAGCGTGTCGTATCCGTAGTGTGACACGGCTTTGACTCTCGGCTGCTGGCGTGTGATCATGGGCACGTCTTTTTGACCGGTGGTTGGTATTGGTGTGTTTGTCGCCCGATGCTGGCCCCGGACCATCAGCGCATCGTGAGGAGCGAGTCGTGAGTACTGACAATAACGAAACCACCGGCAGCGAGATACCTGCACCGTCCCCGGCTGAGGCCGACCCAACTTCTGGCGCCGCCCCCGTTCCCGGGCCCGGCGACGTCCCTGTTCCCGGGCCCGGCGCCGCCCCTGTTCCCGGGCCCGGCACTGCCCCTGTTCCGGGGCCTGGCGCCGCGCCTGTTCCGGGGCCTGGTGGGGTTCCTGCCGCGGGGGTGTCCTTCACGCCGGTCTCGCCTGGCGCGCGTAAGCGCATGAAGGTGATCGGAGCGCTGGTTGGTGTTCTCGTGGTGCTGGTGATCGCCGGCGTGGTGGCGCTCAAGGTTGTCAATAGTTCGCGCACGCCCGAGGCCGAGGTGCGCAAGTATCTGGATCTGCTGGCCTCCGGTCAGGCTAGCGCGGCGACGGCGATGGTTGATCCTGGCGTGAGTAACGATCAGCGTAGCTTCCTGACCGACGACGTGATGGCCTCGGCGACGTCTCTGCTGGTCGTCGAGGACGTGGTCGCCGATAAGAATGACGATTCTGATAGGCGCACGGTGACCGCCACCATGCAGGTCAACGGGGAACGCTTCACCCACTCGTTCGTCGTCACAGCAGATAAGGCGACGATGGGGGTGCTCGATAACTGGAAGATCAGGGACTCGCTGGCGGTGCCCGTGACCGTGGACGGTGACGGGATCGGTCAGTTCTCTGTCGGTGATACCAAGGCCTCTATCGACAAGGCAAGCTTCTTCATGGAAGGGCGTTCCTTCCTCTTCTATCCGGGCGCATACAATTTCACGCCCGTCGTGCCCAACGAGTACGTGGACGCGACTCCCGTGCCGGTCTCCGTGCTCGATGACGTGCGCACCGCGGGTGGCGATGGCGCGAGCGACGTCACCTTTAAAGCGACCTACACCGACAAGCTCGAAGCCGCCGCTCTCGAAGCGGCTCAGGCGCTCGTTGAATCGTGTGGGACCTATCCGGGCAACCAGGGCGACGACTGCTCGTCCCTCATTCAGGGAGACCACGTCACCGCTATTTCCATCAAGGAAATGCCGACATCTCTCGATTCCTACAGCTTCGATCCAACGTCATTTTCTGGGAGCGTGACCTACACGGTCACGACAGAGGGAACGCTGTTCGCCGGAACGAGGGACGTCGGCCTGACGGTGAAGGTCGACGCGCGTTTCGATGACGACGGAATGCTGATGATGACCGCCGATGGTAAGCCGGACTTTAGGGTGTCCTTCGCCTTCTAACGTCCACTGCCTGCGCCCTATACACGTGTTGCCCGTCCGCGTCTGCGGACGGGCAACCTGCATCCGCTCCGTGGTCCTTCTTTGACTGACCGCGTGCACAGCATGATACTGAGCACGCCTGAGTAGCCGGGTGACGGGACGCGCACAGCGTGCCACGCGCCCGGCTGAGGATTGTCAACGTTGTGAGGAGCACACGATGGGCACTGAGAAGAATCAAGCGAACACGACACCGATACCGGAACCCTCCGCAACCCCCGCGATTCCGGCTCCGTCAACGTCCGCCGGGGGAGGCGTGGCGTCGACGCCTCCTTCCGGCCGGGGCAAGAAGCGGGCGATCCTGATCGGGATCCTCGTTGGTGTCCTCGCGGTGCTGGTGATCGGCGGCGTGGTCGCGATCAAGGTTGTCAACAGTTCGCGCACGCCCGAGGCTGAGGTGCGCAAGTACCTCGATCTGCTGGCCTCCGGTCAGGCCAGTGCGGCGACCGCCATGGTTGATCCCGGCGTTCCGAGCGACCAGCGTGTCTTCCTGACCGACGACGCCATGGCCTCGGCGACCTCGCTGCTGGTCGTCGGAGACGTGGTCGCCGACGCGAACGAGGACTCCCAGACCCGTCAGGTGTCGGCCACCGTGCAGGTGAACGGGGAGAGCTTCACCCACGCCTTCACCGTCACCAAGGACAAGCCGACGATGGGCGTTCTCAATAACTGGACGGTGAAGAACTCCCTGGCTGCGCAGGTCAGCGTCGACGCGCAGGGATACACCCAGTTCACCGTCGGAGGGGTGAGTGCCGACGCTCCGCGCAAGCTTGTCTCCGGTAAGCCGGCCA
>CATWCG010000300.1:0-2975 GCA_958349165.1 uncultured Actinomyces sp.
TCGCGTGAGCCTCGACGTCGGGCTGACCCGCAAGGCACGACGCTCCCCGATCGACACCGGACGCAGCACTAGGCGCATCGACGGACACGCAGGCTGGCTCACCCACTCCTGCGGGCTCCGCTCCCCGCGCGTTGGGCGCGCCCTCCTGATGGGGCTCCCCCAGCTCCGCGGGGGCGAACCCCGCCGCCCCACTCCCTCGCTCATCCTGCGCGGCCTGCCCCGGCCTCGTCGAAAAAGGATCATCCGGGCTGCCAGCAGCCGGCTCCTGCGCCGAATGAGCCCCATTCTTCGTGTACCGCGACGTGCCCTTCGCCATGTCGTGCCCGACCGCACTCGCCCGGAAGACGATGGAGGAGCGAATCTGCCCGTTCGCGTCCACCCACGCGTTCGGGACAGGCCGGGCCACCACGATCACAGGATCGCCCTTGCAGCAGCAGCGAACCACGTTGTCGGCCAGCTTGTCCCACGTCTCAATCGTGTACCAGTATGCCCCATCCTCCACGTAGGAGGCGTTGCCCGTGCGCGCATCGACCGTGAAACGCCAGCGGGGAATCGCCAGGCGAAACGTCGTCACACACGTGTCTCCCTTGATGTGTTTCATCGTCGGGACCGAACCGATACGCCCCTTCAGGGTCGTCGAAATGTCCTGCATCATTGCTTCCCTTTCCGATTGTCCCCGGCGAGTGCCGGATGCGTCCAGGAAACCCCCTCGCCTGCCCTCCCATCAAGCGAACGCGCACGGCCTGTGGACAGCCGACGCGCCGACGCGGCCCCTGTGGACAATCCCCGACACGGATCGGTGCCTGTGGACGCGCGAAACCCGTGCACGCATGCGACAAGGCGGCACCCCACACCGGGATGCCGCCTGACGCGAATAGGACGAGGAATCAGGCCTCGGGCGCCTCACCCATGGCGGGAATGCCGAGGGCGACGACCTCGCGAGCCACCTCGCGTGCGCGCTCCGTCGAAACCGGCTCGGCCGGGAAGAGAACGCGACGGTAGTACTCCAGCTCCTGGATGGACTCGAGGATGTCGGCCAGGGCACGGTGGCCGCCGTGCTTGTCCGGCGACTCGGCGAAGGCCGCGCGATACCAGCGCTTAGCCAGCTCCTTAATGGAGGACACGTCCACGAGGCGGTAGTGCAGGTGGTTGATGACGGAAGGCATGTTCGCCTCGAGGAACATCTTATCGGTGCCCACAGAGTTGCCGGCCAGGAGCGCCTTGCCCTCCTGAGGCACGAAACGCTTAATGTAGGACAGGACCTGCTCGGTCGCCTCCTCCATCGACACGGCGTCAGTCTTGAGGTCCTCGAGCAGCCCGGAGGAGGTGTGCATGGCGCGCACGAAATCGTTCATGTTCTCCAGGGCGGCTTCGGGGGGCGTGATGAGGACGTCCATGCCGGGGTCGACGATTCGCAGGTCACCGTCGGTGACGACGACCGCCACCTCGATAAGGGCGTCACGCTCGACGTCCAGGCCGGTCATTTCGCAGTCGATCCAGACCAGGGGATCTTTCAGAGTTTTCACGCTCCCCATGGTAGTGCGCGACTCGTCATACGGTTGGGTGGGTCGCACCGGCGGTGGCGACTACTACACTAGAGGGGTATTGGAAGGAGTTTTCATGCCCGCTAGTTCTCACGTGACCACGCCCAAGGATATCCAGCAGGCTGCGGCCGCCCTCGACGGGGTTGCCGTGCGCACGAACCTGGAGCGCTCCGAGCGCCTCTCCTCCGAGGCCGGCGTCGATATTCTGCTCAAACGTGAAGACCAGCAAAAGTGCCGTTCCTTCAAGGTGCGCGGCGCCTACGCCCGTATGTCGCTCCTGTCCCCCGCCGAGCGTGAGCGCGGCGTCGTGTGCGCGTCGGCTGGTAACCACGCTCAGGGCCTGGCCTACGCGTGCGCGCACCTGGGAGTGCGCGGAACCATCTACCTGCCGTCCAATACGCCCCGCCAGAAGCGCCGCCGCATCGCGACGATCGGTGGCGAGTGGGTCGAGCAGGTGATTGTGGACGGCACCTTCGACCGCGCCAACGCGCTGGCCCAGGAGGCGGCGCGCGCGACGGGCCGCACCTACGTCCACCCCTACGACGATCCCTACACCATTGCCGGGCAGGGCACGATCGGCGTGGAGCTCGAGCAGCAGATGCCTGAGGATACTGCCGCCGTGCTGGTCCCCGTGGGCGGCGGTGGCCTCGTGGCGGGCATCGCGACGTGGCTGCGTGCGAACCGCCCGGAGGTGCGAATCATCGGCGTGGAGCCCGCGGGCGCGGCGTCCATGCATGCTGCCCTGGAGGCGGGGCAGCCGATGTCGCTGGCGAAGGTCGATCCTTTCGTGGACGGTACTGCGGTGGGCCGGGCGGGCGCGTTGCCCTTCCATATCGCCTCGCAGTTCGTCGACTGTGTGCTGGTCGTGCCCGAGGGCGCGGTGTGCACGGAAATGCTGGAGTTGTACCAGTCCGACGGCGTTATCGCCGAGCCCGCGGGCGCCCTCGCCTCGACTGCCGCGCACGTGTACCTGACGGATCCTGCGGATCGCAAGGCCCTGCTGGGCCGCTCCGACGGCGCGATCGTGTGCGTCGTGTCGGGCGGTAACAACGACCTGACGCGTTACGCGGAAGTCATGGAGCGTTCGCTGCGCCACGAGGGGCTGCGTCACTACTTCCTCGTGACGTTCCCACAGCAGCCGGGCATGCTGCGAATGTTCCTGGAGGATGTGCTGGGTCCCGCGGACGATATCGTGCACTTCGAGTACACGAAGAAGAATAACCGCGAGCTGGGGCCGGCCCTGGTGGGTATTGATCTGACGAACCCGGATGATATCGACGGGTTGCGTCATCGGATGGAGGCCTCTCCCCTGCACGTGGAGGAGCTGCCGCTGGATTCTGAGATCACGCGGCTCGTGATCTAAGAGAGGGCTCGGCGTCGCAGAGGGGCGCGGCTTCGGTGGACGAGGCCGTGACCCCTCTCTTTTATTGC
>CATWCG010000301.1:0-2947 GCA_958349165.1 uncultured Actinomyces sp.
TCGTTGGAGTGCGTGGAACGACAAACACCAGCGCACCTCCGACCACGCGCGCCCATGCCAGGCGTGCGGTAAGGACTTCATCAGCGCGAAGAAGCGGCAGAAGTACTGCTCGCACTCGTGTTACGTCCGGGCACGCTTCGCTACCAAGGGTGGCCTGGCTGCCCAGCTCTCACCGACACCAGCTACTACGAAACCCACGCCAAGCAGGCGGACCGGAACTATCGCCGGTATGAGCGTGACTCTGAGATCAACAAACGCTACGGGGCTGCCTGGCGCAAGATCCGCGCCGCCTATGTCGCCCCCCTCTGCGAGATGTGTGAGAAGGAAGGGCGGTTGACGCCGGTGGCTGAGGTCCACCACATCCTGCCCTTATCTCACGGCGGCACGCACGACAAGGCGAACCTGATGAGCTTGTGCAAGCCGTGTCACTCGCGCCAAACCGCGAAAGATGACGACCGGTGGAAAAACACAGGTTCCGGTCCTGGTCAGGTGTACACCTACTAAAAATTTAGGGCTGTACATCCACCGCCTACCCCTGGCCCCGCTGTGGGGAGGGGCGGATCCGATCTCTACAGGCTCGTAGGGTTTCAGCGGGCGTGGCACCTCGCGCACAAACACGGCGAATCAAACGGGGTATTAACCCCCTCGTGTCTCAGTTGATGCATTTTCTGTGAGCTTGGGCCCAATGTTGCGTTCAACTCGCTTTACACAATCTTCCGCCACATATGTGGCGGTTGTTCATTCACCGATCACCGACAAGGGAAGGACATTTGTCGTGGATGAGATGGTTTACAAGACACAGCAGTGGCTTAACGCAACCTACCGGGGTAAGACCGGTTTTGGGTCTGTTGCGGAGACTGGGGCAACCGGCTGGGATACAATCAATGGCTTGATTCGTGCGTTGCAGATTGAGCTGGGCATCACTGCGACTGCGAACAATTTTGGGCCGGGCACACAGTCACGTTTCACTTCACGTTGGCCTAATGGACTCAGCAAGAACAGTGCTGAGAGCAACGTACATGGGATCATTCAGGGCGCACTGTGGTGTAAGGGCTATCCGGCCGAATATGGCGGTATAACTAGGAAGTTCACGGACAATGTGGCCTCCTCAGTCGCGAAACTCAAACGCGACATCGGCTTGCCTGATAGCTCTTCGACTATCGATGTTGAGTTGATGATGGCATTGCTGTCGATGAAGCAATTCCGCCTGCTTTCTGACTACGGCGGCAAAGCGTCGATCCGTTCAATCCAGCAAAGCATTAACCGTAACCACAGGGCATATACAGGAATTTTGCCGACCGATGGTCTTCAGAAACTGGAAGGGTTCAGCCCTTCGCAGGCGACAGGAAACTTTGGTCGCGGGACCCGTGCTCGTTTGCAGACGATCAGTTCAGGTAGCGGCAATTGGGCATGGCTGGCAAGCGCTGCTCTGGTATGTAACGGTCAGGCCTCCACGGTTACCAGCAGCTGGAACTCGGCAATGGCCTCTCAGGTTCGCTCCTTCCAGGCACGCTACGCGCTTCCGGTTGCAGGAGTGGTTGACCCGACAACATGGATGAGTCTGCTCACCTCCAAGGGAGACCCGGACCGTGCCTGTGTTGCCTGCGATACCCGTTTTGAGATCACCGATGAGCTTGCTCAACATCTCAAAGCCGACGGTTACAAGATCGTTGGACGTTACCTGACAGAACCCGGTCAAGGGGAACTACGACGTATCGTGTCCCACGGGCTGCAGTACTTCCCGATTTTTCAGGAATACTCCACCAAACTGTCCCACTTCAGCACAGACAACGGGCATCGGCATGCTAAACAAGCACAAGCAGCTGCCCAGCGTCTTGGAATCCCGCAGACGGTCATCTATTTCGCTGTTGACTACGACGCCACTGACCCTGAAGTTACCAGCACCATCCTGCCCTACTTTGAAGCAGTAAAGCAGAGCCTAGGCGGCGGATATAAGGTCGGAATCTACGCATCTCGAAACATCTGCGCCCGAGTCGTTAAAGCAGGTTACGCTGTCGCGCCGTTTGTCTCCGATATGTCTACCGGATTCTCTGGCAACCTAGGATTCCCGATCCCCGATGGATGGGTCTTCGATCAGTTCGACGAGATCCACGGCTACCACGGTAAATGGGATCTAGACCGTGTTGCATTTTCCGGACGAATCGGCGCGGTTGGAAGTGTGCAGAAAAGCAGCCAACCTAGTAAACCGTCTCAACCGTATACTCCGCCGCCTGTTCCTAGCCTTAATGGGCTAGATACCTTCGAATCAGAGGTTCTTCCATTGCTCACGGAACTGGAAAGCGCTGCCGGAAAATACCGAGAATCATCGCCCGACCCCATGAAACGGCATCGACCTGAAGCAGTCCTCGAACTAGTACTGTCCTACCTGGCAATGGTGTACTCTCGCTGCAGGCGCATGGACACCAACGGATTTCCATGACTATTTGCGCAAGAACCACGGGGAACTGGTCAGTAACCTCGACCGATTCATTGGAGTGCAACGAATCGAATTCACTGATTCCCACCATCGAGGGAAGAACGATCTTGCCCACATGGCATACACCCTCTTCTGCTACCGCTACATCAGCCCGTCTCCAGACTCCTGGACTGGCTGGGGAGGCGACCTCGCTACGGGTATGGCAGACCTTCACTCACTGATGGTCAACCACCCAACCTTGGACCGCCAGCTAGCCGCTAACGCACTCATCGGCTCTGATCCTAGCGAGGTTGACACTTATCTCACACAAAATGGGGTTGATGCACAGAAACTGCAGGTGAACTGCAACTTCACCGACATGTGTGACGACGCGGATGCGATCCTGCTTCGCGACATGCTCTTAGAAAATCCGCCAGCTGACCTCCATGCACTTTCGGATGCGATGATCTCCTATTACGGCGAAATCATTGATCAGAACCGATACTCCGCCTACGAGGCTGATGGGTTGGA
>CATWCG010000302.1:0-2942 GCA_958349165.1 uncultured Actinomyces sp.
GTGGGGGACTCACCCGGGGCAGTGGAAGCGCACGCGGGCGGGGGCGCCTCGTCGATGGTGACGGTGCCTTGGGCCGCCCGCGCGGCCTCGTCGTCGAGGTGGACCTGCGAGGAGGCGGTGAGCGTGACTGAAACGTGCATGTCGGTGTCCTTTCCTGCGGCGCGGCCTCAGTGCCGCGGCCCCTCTAGCATCGACGCGCGAGGGACCCCGTTTCCAGCGGTGCGTACGCCCCTGTGGATAGGGCGGCGGTGGCCGGAGAGCCTGTGGATAGACGCGACACGGCCCCGCGCCCTGTGGAAGGACGCGGGGCCGTGGAAGGGCGAGCCGCTTACTTCGGGAACTGCCCGCGCTCGACCTGGGGGCGCGGGGAACGCCAGCGTCGCGGCATGATCATGCGCGAGAAGGTGTAGTAGCCGGTTCCGCGCGGGATGTCCTCGCGGGGGTGGCTCTCGGTGAACGTCGCCTTGATGGTGCGCCACACGAAGAAGGCCTCGACGGCGGTGGCGATGAAGGAGCCGTACATGACGACGGAGGAAGCCAGGAGGATGTACTCCTGCCACTGCGCGGGAATCTTGTCCGCGAAAACCGCGGGCAGCATCAGCATGATGAGGGAGGCCATCATGAATGCCAGGACCCACTCGGAGATCGAGCGGCGCGCGTCGACGTAGTCGCGCGCAAAGCGGCGTGCCCGGCCCTTGTCACGCGCGGGCAGGTAGCGCTCCTCGCCCGTGACCAGGGCGCGCTGTTCCGCGTCCCAGCGCGCGTTGCGAGCGGCCCTCGCGGCGCGCTTGGCTTCCTTGCGGTCGGCGGGCACCAGCGGGTGGATGCGCGCCGCCTCGGCCGCCTTCCGCTTGGGCGTGGGGCGGCCCTTCTTGCCGGTGGGGGTCGTGGAGGCCGGCGCGGTGGTCGCCGCGTCGGCCTCGCTCTTGTTCTTGCTTCGTCCAAACACGCTCCAAGGCTAGCGGATAGGCCCCCCGCCGTGCACTTTCATGGTCTACCCTGAACGTATGGCTGATACTTCACACGAATTGTCGACGTCCGTCCTGCGAGAGCGCCTTGAGGCCGCTTTCCCCTCCCTGCTCGATGAGCTCACCCAGCTGGTGGCCATTCCGTCGGTGTCCTCCGACCCGGCGCACGCCGCCGACGTGGAGGCCAGCGCCGAGCATCTGCGCGAGCGTTTCGCGGCCCTTGGACTTGATGCCAAGGTCCTGCGCGAGACCGCCGAAGACGGCACCGAGGGCAAGCCCGCCCTCGTCGCCCACACGCCCCACATCGAGGGCGCGCCGACCGTCCTGCTGTACGCGCACCACGACGTGCAGCCGGTGGGCGAGCTGGACCGCTGGAGCATGGACCCCTACAAGGCGGAGGTGCGCGGCGACCGCATCTACGGGCGTGGCTCCTCCGACGATGGCGCGGGCGTGACCGTCCACCTGGGGTCGCTCTCCGTCCTGGGCGCGGACCTCCCCGTCAACGTTGTTGTCTTCATCGAGGGTGAGGAGGAGATCGGCTCTCCGTCCTTCACCGCATTCCTGGACGCTCACAAGGGCGAGCTCGCCGCTGACGTCATCGTCGTGACGGATTCGTCGAACTGGAAGGTGGGTGAGCCTGCCGTCACGTCGACGCTGCGCGGCAACGCGATCGTGACCGTCGACGTGACCGTGGCGGACCACGCGGTGCACTCGGGCGCCTTTGGCGGCCCCCTGCTCGATTCCGTGGCGATTTCCTCGATGCTGATTGCGTCTCTCTTCGATGAGAAGGGCGACGTCGCGGTTCCGGGCCTGGGCGGCTCGGATCACGCGGACGTGGAGTGGCCGGAGGAGGAGCTGCGTGAGGCCGCAGGCATGGTTGAGGGCCTGCAGTTGGCGGGTTCGGGCGACATCGCCGCGCGTATGTGGACCAAGCCATCGATCTCGGTCATCGGCTTTGATGCGCGTCCCGTTGCCAACGCCTCGAACACGATCGCCCCGCACACGCGCTTCCGCCTGTCGATGCGCACGGTGCCCGGCGTCGATCCCGTCGAGGCCCAGGCCATGCTCGTCGATTATCTGCTCGCTCACGCGCCCTTCGGTGCGCGCGTTGAGGTGACGGCCGAGGACGCGGGCGCCGGCTACCAGGCGGACATGGATTCCCCGGTCACCAAGACGCTGCACGAGTGCCTGACCGAGGCCTGGGGCGTGCCCTCCGTGAACATCGGGGTGGGCGGCTCGATCCCCTTCATCTCCGACTTCCAGCGCATCTTCCCGGGCGCGCAGGTCGTCGTCACGGGCGTCGAGGATCCGCTGACGAACGCCCACTCGGAGGACGAGTCGCAGTCGATCCCGGACCTGAAGGCAGCGATCCTCGCCGAGGCGCTGCTGCTGACCCGCCTGGCCTCCCTGTGAGGCGAGTCGTCGTTGCCGGTCGGTGGGACGGGGCCAGGCCCCTCCTTCCGACCGGCGTCGCGTTGGAGCAGATCGGGCGCGGCCTGAGGGCGGGGGGCGACGGCCTCGACGTCGTCCTCCTTCCCTTCGGCTCCGGGCCCACGTTCGACGAGGCCGTGGCCGCCTGCCGCTCCCAGGCCTCGTTCGTGCGGGTGCCGACCGAGGCTTCCTCGACCCGCCAGGCCGGCGAGCGCGTGGCGGCTGCGCTGGGGGAGCCCAGGGTCGTCGTCGAGGGCGGACACGGCGCCTCCCCCGACTGCGGGATTGGGTTCCTCGCGGGGCTTCTTGGCGTCGCCGAGTCCGATGTGAGCGGCGAGGGACTGGGCCCCGCGCTGACGCGTGCAGAAGACGTGCTCGCCGCGAGCGGCACCGACCTGGTGTGCGCCGCCTCCACGCCGCGTCCGCTCCTCGGACTCGACTCGGTCCTGGCGGTCCGTCCCGACCTCGATCCCATTGAGGAACAGGACACAGAGCTGACGGCGGCCCTCACCCAGGCTTTCGCGCACCGCCCCCTGCGGCGCG
>CATWCG010000303.1:0-2923 GCA_958349165.1 uncultured Actinomyces sp.
GTCTTCATCTCGCACGACATCCAGACCGTCCGCTACGTGTCGGACCGGATCGCGGTCATGAACCGCGGAGTCGTCGTGGAGGAAGGACCGGCGGCGCAGCTGCTGGCCGATCCTTACGAGCCCTACACCCGCGAGCTTCTGGGCGCCGCGCCCTCGCTCCTGCACCCCAACCTTGACCTCGAAGGAGAGTACTAATTATGTCTTCGACAATCCGTGGCGTTGTCCCGCCCCTGGCTATCCCGCTGAAGGACGGCGAGCTCGACGTCCCCTCGCTCGAGCGCCACATCAACCGCATGATCGACGCCGGCCTCGACGGCCTGTTCGTGTCCGGCTCCACCGGTGAGGTCGCGTTCTCGACCGCCGAGCGCCGCGCCCAGATCCAGCGCGAGGCCGTGCGCATCGTGGACGGCCGCGTCCCGCTCCTGGTTGGCGTCATCGACACCGAGACCGAGCGAGTCATCGAGAACATCAAGGCCGTGGAAGAGATCGGCGGCGCCACCGGCGTCGTCGCGACCGCCCCGTTCTACGCCCTCGGCGGCGAGACCGAGGTCGAGCGTCACTTCCGCCTCCTCAAGGAGAACACCAGCCTGGAGCTGTGGGCCTACGACATCCCCGTGTGCGTGCACACGAAGCTCTCGCCCGACCTGCTCATGCGCCTGGGCCGCGACGGCGTCATCGACGGCGTCAAGGACTCCTCCGGCGACGACGTCGCGTTCCGCTGGCTGTGCCGCGCCAACGAGGCAGCCGGCCACCCGCTCCAGCTCCTCACCGGCCACGAGGTCGTCGTCGACGGCGCCTACATGTCCGGGGCGGACGGGTCCGTGCCAGGCCTGGCCAACGTGGACCCCGAGGGCTACGTGCGCCAGTGGCAGGCCTACGAGAGGCGCGACTGGGAAGCCGTGCGCACCGAGCAGGACCGCCTCGCGGACCTCATGCGCATCGTCCAGGTGAAGGGCGTGCAGGGCTTCGGAGCGGGCGTCGGCGCCTTCAAGGCCGCCCTGCACCTGCTCGGTGTCTTCGATTCGCCGGAGATGCCGCGCCCCGTCGCCGCCCTCGAGGGTGACAACGTCGAGCACGTCGCTTCCGTGCTGCGCTCGGTCGGCCTGCTCTCCTGATACGTCGACGAGGCCGGGGTTCTTCCGTTCCGCATATTGCGCGTCTTCGGGCGCGCGCCCCGGCCTCGTCGATTGTTCTGATACCCCGCACTTTTCGTAAGGATCCTTATGTCTACGCTCCTTGCTCTCGACATCGGTGGCACCAAGGTCGGGTGGGGAATCATCGAGGCCGGTGACAGCTACGAGGTCACCGAGCGCGGATCGATCCCCACCGACGCGATGCGCGGTGGAGCGGACGTGGCGGCTCGCATCTGCGACCTCGCCGCCTCCCTGGTCGCCTCTCACCCGCAGGTGAGCGGTGTCGCCGTCGCCAGCGCCGGCGTCGTCGACCCGGCCACCGGCGACATCGTCTCCGCCACGGGCACCATGCCCGGATGGGGAGGCACTCACCTCGGCGCCCTGCTTCAGGCAGCGACGGGTCTGCCCGTGCGCGTCCTCAACGACGTGCACGCCCACGGCCTCGGCGAGGCGACGCTGGGCGCCGGACGCCCCTACCGTTCCGTCCTGTCGATCGCCGTGGGAACCGGCATCGGCGGTGCCCTGGTCGAAGACGGCCGCGTCTCCTTCGGGTCGCGTGGCATCGCCGGGCACGTGGGCCACATTCACCACCACTTCGCCCCCGACTTGACGTGCTCGTGCGGCCGCAAGGGTCACATCGAGGCCTTCTGCTCAGGTTCGGGCATCACCGCCTGGTACGACTCGCTGCGCAGCGAGTCCGACCCCGAGGTGGACGGCGGGCGCGCCCTGCAGGAGCTCGCCGAATCCGGCAACGCCCTGGCGGCCGCCTGCTTCTCCCGCTCCGCGTTCGCGCTCGGCGAGGCCACGGCCTCGTTGGTCAACTGCGTGGACCCGGGAGTCGTCATCCTCTCCGGGTCCATGACCCGCTCCGGGGACATCTGGTGGGACGCCCTGCGCGAAGGCTTCGCGGCCTCCGCGATGACGCCCGTCGCGCACACCCCCATCCTCGTTGGTTCCCTCGGCGGCGACGCGCCGCTGCTCGGAGCCGTTTCCTTCTTCCTGCACGCTTAGGAGTTCACCATGCACCCGCTTATTGCTTCCCTGAAGGGCAAGCTCATCGTCTCCGTCCAGGCGTACCCGGGCGAGCCCATGCGCCATCCCGAGACGATGGCGCAGATCGCCCGCGCCGCCGAGATCGGTGGCGCCGCCGCCATTCGCTGCCAGGGCCTGTCCGACATTTCCGCGATCAAGGGCCGCGTCGACGTGCCCGTCATCGGCCTGTGGAAGGAAGGCCACGAGGGCGTCTACATCACCCCCTCGCTGCGCCACGCACGCGCCTGCGTCATGGCCGGCTCCGACATCGTCGCCCTGGACGCGACGGGTCGCCCGCGCCTCGACGGCCTGAGCTTCGCGGAGACTGTCACGGCTCTGCGCGAGGACGGCACCCTCGTCATGGCCGACTGCGGCTCCTTCGAGGATGCCCAGCGCGCCGTCGATGCGGGCGTGGACATCGTGTCCACGACCCTGGCTGGCTACACGGGCGACCGCGTCAAGACCGACGGCCCCGACCTGGAGCTGCTGCGCGAGGTCGTAGCCGCGTTCCCGGACGTCCCCGTGATCTGCGAAGGCCGCGTCCACACGCCCGAGCAGGCCGCCGCCGCCATCGAGGCCGGCGCCTTCGCCGTCATCGTCGGCACCGCCATCACGCACCCGACGTCCATCACGACGTGGTTTAAGGCGGCCGTGGAGGGCTGAGCCTGTCGGTCTGGTGACTGTGCGCGGGCGGGAGATTCGGCTCCCGCCCGCGTTGCGTTGAGCGTGGCAGCGGTGGCTGTGCGGGTGTGGTGGTG
>CATWCG010000304.1:0-2918 GCA_958349165.1 uncultured Actinomyces sp.
GGGTGTTGTAAGCGCTGGTGAGGGGAGTGTGAGGTGTGGGTGATCTATCAGGGGTGTTTGTCGCGCACAAGCTAACTGACAGGTACGCGGTAATAGTTCCTGAGATATTGTTTGTCAGGGGGTCGTGCCCGCGTGGGCGCGGCCCCCTGATGTGCTGATCGAGTGAGGGAGTGGTGGATGTTTCATCGAACGCTATCGGCGCTGGCGGTCACGCTTGTCGGCGCCCTGTCGATCGCCGTGTGCGGGGCGAGCCCGGCACTCGGTGCCGACGCGGCCGCGTCGCGCGTGGGCCCTCAGCACTCCGGCGTTGTCTCGCCCGGTGGCGAGGCAGCGCCGTCATTCCTGTCTCTGCGGCCCGGGGGCGCCGTGCTCGCGCCCGGACAGTCCATGACCTTCGAGGCCTTGTACGACACGCGCCCCGCGGATAGCTCCGACGTCATCTGGGAATCCTCGGACACCTCCGTGTTCACCGTGGACGGCAACGGCCTCGTCACCGCCGTCGGTGTCGGCGAGGCGATGATCACCGTGACCGATCGGGCGAGGAGCTCCGTGTTTGGCGTCTCGCCCGTCCAGGTCCGAGCCGTGCCCGAGGACACCGGAATCGAGCTGTCCTCCCCCTCGCTGACGTTGGCGCCCGGGGGCGGCGTCGTCGTCAACGCGCTCCTCGCGCCGAGCCTGCGCGCACGCGCGGTGACGTGGTCGCTGACCCCCTCCACGCTCGCCACCCTCACCCCGAACGAGGGTACCCCGAGCGCCAGCCTGTCCGCCTCCGCTCGTTCCGGCAGGGGCACGCTGAGCGCGACCGTGACGAACGAGAGCGGCGTCGCCGTCACCGCCTCGATCGAGGTCGAGGTCGAGCCTGATGTCTCCGCCGACTTCGTCATCGAAGAGGATGGAACCCTCACCGGTTATCGGGGGACTGACGCGACCGCCGTGATCCCCGAGGGCGTCACCGCGATCGCCTCTCACGCCTTGAGCGGGACGGGGGTGACCTCCCTTCGGGTGCCCTCCAGCGTGCGCAGCATCGGCGACGAGGCTTTCTCAGGCAGCTCCCTCGAATCGCTCACCTTCGACGACGGGGAACAGGCGCCCTCCCAGCTCACGCAGATAGGCAGCCGCGCCTTCGTCAACACGGCCATCACGGACCTGTCCCTGCCCCGCTCGCTCGTCCAGGTCGCGCCGGACGCCTTCGTCGAGATGCCCCGCCTGACCACGCTTCGCCTGGGGCCCAGCGTCGCCGCGGGGCAGCTCGTGGGCGCCTTCGCGGAGACGCCCGAACTCACCCGCATCGAGGTGGACGGCGCCAACGCGCACTACGAGTCCCTCGACGGGGTCCTGTACACGCGGGACCGAACGCGCCTGATCGCCTTCCCCGCCGCCAGGAGCGCGGGAGGCTCCTACACGATTGCCGAGGGCGTCGAGGGAATCGACGACATGGCGTTCCTCATGGCGCGCGTGGAGTCCGTGTCCCTGCCCTCCACGCTGCGCCGCATTGGCATCCAGTCCTTCGAGGGCGCCCACCTGCGCGAGCTGACGCTGCCCGACGCCTTCGAGACGATGGGCGCATCGGCCTTCTGGCACATGCCCGCGCTCACCCGCGTCGACCTGGGTGGGGCCAGGCTCGTCTCGACCAACGCCTTCCGCGACGACGCCGCGTTGCGCGAGGTAAACCTGCGCCCCGACCTCGGGACGCTGGCGAGCGTCGCGGAAGGCGCTTTCGTCGGCACCGGCGTGACCTCCATCTCCCTGCCGGACTCCGTGGCGAGCGTCGACGACGAGGCCTTCGCGAAGATGCCGGCGCTGACCTCGTTCCACGTCGGCGCAGCCCTGTCCGACCTCGGGGAGTACGTGCTGGAGGAGGACGAGCGGCTCGCGACGATCAGCGTCAGCCTCTCCAACCCCACCTTCTCCGTGTCTGACGGTGCCCTCTACCGCGGTCAGGAGGGGGCCTCGACCCTGGTGCGATTCCCCCCGGCCAGCACCGCGACCGAGGTCGTGGTCGCCCCGGGGACCACCGCGATCGGCGCCGAGGCCTTCGAGAACAGTGCCTCCCTGCGCCGCGTCGTCCTACCCGACGGCCTCCAGACCATCGGGGAGGGAGCCTTCGACGGCTGCGCGAACCTGACGGAACTGGGGATCCCTGACTCCGTGCGGGAAGCCGCGGGGCTGACGAACACCGGCCTGGACACCGTCGAGCTGGGTTCGCAGGTGCGCGAGCTACGAATGGATGCTCGCGGGGCCCGCGTCGCGCGTCACATCCTGGTGCGCGGCGGCGTGGACGGCGTCTTCTCGAGTCAGGGCGTGGCGTCCAACGGGCGCCCGGAGAGCGCGTTCTTCGGAGAGGGCATGACGACGGTGTCTTTCTCGGGGCAGACGCCGCGCGTCCTGGTGCTGCCCGCGACGCTGACCTCGCTCAGGCTCGCCGACGCGATGACGGCGGACCAGAAGGACGACACGATCATCTACGTGGCGGCTCCCGAGGGGACGGCAGCGTGGCGCGCCGCGGCGGGTGCGATGGCTGCCGCCGGTTACGAGGCCTCCCACCTCCTCCACTACGAGGCGCCGACGCTCACCCTGGCGGGCTCCGGCATTGACGAGGCCGGGGCTGGGTATTCGGTGAGCGCGGGCCAGGGGTCGGGAGTGTCCCTCACCGTCGCAGCGAGCGGCGGGACGCTGGGCGGACGCGAGGCGCGCCTCGTCGAAGTCGAAGCGGACGGGACCGAGGCGGTCCTGCGCGACTGGGGGGCGATGTCGAACAGCTCGGACACGCGCTCCTCCTCTCTCGCCTACACGTGGACCCCGTCCGGGACCGCGGCCAGCCTGCGCGTCGAGGCCCGCGACGCCACCAGGCTCGTCTACTCGGCGACCCTCACCCTGACCCGCGGCCTGCCCGCGCCAACGCCGGCGACCCCGACTCC
>CATWCG010000305.1:0-2903 GCA_958349165.1 uncultured Actinomyces sp.
CGACGCCGCGCAGCTCGCCGGGCCGGTCGGCGCTCACGACGAGGAGGGGCAGGCGGGCGTGGGAGGCCTCCAGGACGGCGGGTGCCAGTTCTGCGACGGCGGTGCCGGAGGTGACGATGACGGCGGGCAGCGCGCCGGTGCGGGCCAGGCCGACGGCGGCGAAGCCGGCGCCGCGCTCGTCGAGGACGGCGCGCGCGTGCCCTCCGAAGACCCCGGATTCGAGGGCGTAGGCGAAGGGCGCGCTGCGCGAGCCGGGGCAGTACAGGACGTGGGTGACGCCCAGGGCGTCCAGGGTGGACAGGATCGCGCGTGCGGTATCGACGGAGGGCATGCGCCCAGCCTACCGGGCGCCCGCCCCCAGGTGCTCGGCCATGCCTTCGAGGCGCATCCCCCACCGGGACGCGAGGTCAGAGTCGCCGAGGGTCCGGTCGATGAGCTCCAGGTCGGGCTCGAGGCGCCCCACGGGCAGCCGGCCGCGCTCGGGTACGAGCGGGGTGGTGACGTCCGCGACGAGCAACGAGGCCGTGGCCAGCCCTGCGGCACGCGGGATGCCGGGGACCGCCGCGGCGGCGGCGACGCCCACGGACAGGCCCACGGAGGTTTCGAGCGCGGAGGAGACGACGACGCCGAGGCCGCTCTTGCGGGCGACCCGCAGGGCGGAGCGGACGCCGCCCAGGGGCGCAACCTTGATGATGACGACGTCGGCGGCCTCCTTGCGGGCCACCTCGAGGGGGTCTTCGGCGCGGCGGATGGACTCGTCGGCGGCGATGGGTACGTCGACGCTGCGGCGCACCTGGGCCAGTTCGTCCACCGTCAGGCAGGGTTGTTCGACGTATTCGATGGGGACCACTCCGGCCGCCTCGACGAGGGCGGGGATCGCGGCGCGTGCCTCGTCCACTTCCCAGGCGCCGTTGGCGTCCAGGCGAATCGTGGCCTGCCCGCCGACGGTTTGACGCAGCGCGTCGGCGACGGCGGCGATGCGCGCACAATCGCGCGAGATGCTCACGCCGGGTTCGGCGACCTTGATTTTCGCGGTCGCGCACCCACCCGAGGCTTTGACGCGCTCGTAGGCATCCTCGGGGGCGATCACGGGAATCGTGACGTTGACGGGCACGTACTTACGCCGGGGCACCGGCGGGAAGCGGCGCGCCGACTCGAGGGCGGCGGCCAGCCAGCGCGAGGACTCGGCGTCGTCGTAGTTCCAGAATGGGGCCGCTTCGCCCCATCCGGCGTGGCCGTGCAGAAGGAGTCCCTCGCGGCGAGTCACGCCACGGAAGCGCGTGGTCATCGCTACCTTGTACACCAAGATGTCGTCGACGCCTTCGAGGGCGTACCGCGTTTGACGGCTCAGCGTGCGCATGGGGATGCGCATGAGCGCCGCCTGCTGCGATGCGTTCATTGACCCCTCCTTACATGTCGGTAACATTGTCGCGCAACCTGCGCTTATCCTCAACTCGTTCTCACTGACACTTGTACGGCCCTTTTGCGCTAACCATAGAGAAGTGACAGACTCTTCCCCCTTACCAAACGCCTGGCAAATAGCGCTATATGATACGTTACATCAAATGTGACTAGTCAACGTAAGTCCTTTCCCCCTTCCGACACACCGCATTCCGTGCGGTTAGCTTGCGGGCCCCTCCGCCCGATACGCCGCGAGGTCACCGCAGATACGACGCCCGCTCGACGCGCGGACCCGGGCTTCCTCGCGCCTTCCCCGCCCCGGCCTCGTCGATTAGAATCCGAGGCATGAGTGCTCTGCCCTTCGTCTCCGACACCTTCGACCCGACCCGCTGGCGCGAGGTCGAGGGCTTCGACTTTTCCGACATCACCTATCACCGCGGCATTTCGCGCGGACCCGAGGCGGACGGACGCCCCGAGGGCGCGGACATGCCGGTCGTACGCATCGCCTTCGATCGCCCCGACATTCGCAACGCCTTCCGCCCGGGCACGGTCGACGAGCTGTTCCGCGCGCTCGACCACGCGCGCCAGACCTCCTCGGTGGCGGCCGTCATCCTGACGGGCAACGGGCCGTCGGCGCGCGACGGCGGATACTCGTTCTGCTCGGGCGGCGACCAGAGGGTCCGAGGCCGCGACGGCTACCGCTACGAGGTCGAGGGCGCGGACCCGGAGGCGGCCACCGCGCAGCGCCGCGAGCAGATCGACCCGGCGCGCGCCGGACGCCTGCACATCCTGGAGGTCCAGCGCCTGATCCGCACGATGCCGAAGGTCGTCATCGCGGCGGTTCCCGGCTGGGCGGCAGGCGGCGGGCATTCGCTGAACGTGGTGGCGGACCTGTCGGTGGCGTCCATCGAGCACGCGGCGTTCATGCAGACGGACGCGAACGTGGGGTCCTTCGACGCCGGCTACGGCTCCGCGCTGCTGGCCCGCCAGGCCGGGGACAAGCGGGCGCGCGAGATCTTCTTCCTGGCCGAGCGCTACGACGCGCAGACTGCCGAGCGCTGGGGCGTCATCAACCGCGCGGTGCCGCACGCGCAGCTGGAGGAGACCGCGCTGGAGTGGGCGGCGACCATCGCGACGAAGTCCCCGCAGGCCATCCGCATGCTGAAGTTCGCCTTCAACCTGGCGGATGACGGGCTGGCCGGCCAGCAGGTCTTCGCGGGCGAGGCCACGCGCATGGCCTACATGACGGCCGAGGCCCAGGAGGGGCGTGACGCCTTCCTCGAGCACCGCGCGCCCCGCTGGGAGGATTATCCCTACTACTACTGAGGCCTGGCCCGCCGGGCGACTGCGCTACGAAATCTCGGGGATCGCAAACGCGACCCCCGAGATTTCCTCTATGCACCCCTAGCCGAGGGAAGTGAGCGTCAGGCCGGTGATCGTTTCGTCACCGTTCTCGTCGTAGGACAGGGTGCCGCTGCCCGTGTAAGACTCGGCTGTGCCGG
>CATWCG010000306.1:0-2890 GCA_958349165.1 uncultured Actinomyces sp.
GCCTTCGACGCCTCCTACGAGGGGGCCCTGTCCGTGCGCATCGGCTCCGGTTCCGGCCTCGACGTCACGCTCGAGGAGGGGCGCCTCACCGTCGACCTGACGGGCACGCGCTACCCCCACGGCGGCCGCCGCGTCGTCACCCTGGACGCGGGGGAGGCGCGCCGCGTGGAGATCCTCCACGACCGCTCGATCACCGAGATCTACTTGGGCGACGGCTCGCGCGTCTTCACGACCCGCACCTTCCTGCGCGGCGAGGGCGCAGGAGTGACCCTCTCGGGCGCCGCCTCCGTGACGAATGTGAGCGCCGCGCGCGCCGACTGAGCGACCCGAGAACGAGGCCGTGGCTGCTTGAGTGGCCACGGCCTCGTCACGTGTGGGCGGTTTCTCATGTCGCTGGCGTGAGATTTCCCCTCATCACCTTGCCATCGTGAGGTCTGTCATCCTAATATGTCAATCGATTGCTACACAACGCCCAGCGCGCTGCGGACAATGACGTACTGCGTGGGTTTTTCAGAAAGGAATGTGGTCAGCGATGGATCACGCCAAGGTGGCAGGGGAGGTCGTCGAGGCAGTCGGCGGCGCCTCCAACATCAGCGCAGCAGCACACTGCGCAACCCGTCTCCGCCTGGTGATCGCGGACGAATCCAAGATCAACCAGCAAGCCCTCGACGACAACGAAGACCTGAAGGGGACGTTCGCCGCCGGCGGCATGTTCCAGATCATCGTCGGCCCCGGCGACGTCGACCAGGTCTACGACCACATGGTCGCCGACCACGGCGTGCGCGAGGTCTCCAAGGACGAGGCCAAGGAAGAAGCCGAGGCCGGCGGCAACATCTTCTCCCGCTTCGTCAAGATGATCGCGGACATCTTCGTCCCGATCCTCCCTGCCCTGATCGCCGGCGGTCTCCTCATGGCCCTCCACTCGGTCCTCACCGCCAAGGGGCTCTTCGGCGAACAGTCCGTCATCCAGATGTTCCCGGTGATGACCGACTACGACGCGCTCATCAACCTGGTGTCCTCCGCGGCCTTCGCCTCCTTGCCCGTGCTCGTCGGCTTCTCCGCCGCCAAGCGCTTCGGCGGCAACACCTACCTGGGTGCCGCGATGGGCGCCGCCATGGTGTCGCCCTCGCTGCTGTCCGCCTATTCCATGACGGACGCGGCCGCCGCCGCCAAGTTCTGGGCCTACACGGACCAGTCCTCCGTGTGGAACCTGTTTGGCCTCGAGGTCACCAAGGTCGGCTACCAGGCGATGGTCATCCCCACCCTGGTCGTCACCTGGATCATGTGCCTCATCGAGAAGAGCCTCCACAAGGTCCTCAAGGGCACCGCGGACTTCCTGCTCACCCCGCTCATCACGCTGCTGATCACCGGCTTCCTGGCCTTCGTCATCGTCGGCCCCGTCACCCGCGAGCTCTCCAACTACCTGACTTACGGCATCAACTGGGCGTACACGACCCTCGGCGTCTTCGGCGGCCTCATCTTCGGTTTCTTCTACAGCGCCATCGTGGTGACCGGCCTGCACCAGTCGTTCCCCGCCATCGAGATCCCGCTGCTGCCCTCCAACGGCGGCGTCGGCGACTTCATCTTCCCGATCGCCTCCATGGCGAACGTCGCGCAGGGCGCGGCCGCCCTGGCCGTCTTCTTCAAGACCCGCGACGGCAAGCTCAAGGGCCTGGCTGGCGCCGGTGGCGTGTCCGCCGTCTTCGGTATCACGGAGCCCGCGATCTTCGGTGTGAACCTGCGTCTGCGCTGGCCCTTCTACTGCGCCATGGTGGCGGCGGCCATCGGCTCTGGGGGCGTCGCCCTGCTGAACGTGCGCGGTCAGGCCCTGGGTGCCGCGGGCTTCGTCGGCTTCGTGTCGATCGTCCCCAAGTCGATCCCCGCCTACCTGGCCCTCGAGGTCCTCGTCTTCGTCCTGTCCTTCGGCTTCACCTTCGCCTACGCCATGACGCGCGGCAAGGCTGACATGGAGGGCCGCGCGCCCGCGAAGAAGGAAGCCGTCGTGGCCGCCGCGGTCGCGGTGCCCGCTGGCGGTGCGGCTCCCGCCGCCGCCCCGGCTGCTGCTCCTGCGGCCGCTCCGGTTCCGTCCTTCTCCGACGAGGCCAAGGCTGACCTGTCCGTCGCCTCGCCCCTCGCGGGCACCGTGGTTCCGCTGGAGCAGGTCAAGGACGAGTCCTTCGCCAAGGGCATGCTTGGTCCCGGCATCGGCATCGAGCCCGCCGACGGCCTGGTCGTCGCTCCTTTCGACGGCACCGTGACCGTTGCCTTCCCGACCGGCCACGCCTACGGTCTGAAGTCCGCTTCCGGCGTCCAGGTCCTCATTCACGTCGGCATGGACACGGTCAAGCTGGACGGCAAGGGCTTCACGCCCCGCGTTTCCAAGGGCGACGTCGTGCGCCGCGGCGACGTGCTCGCCGAGGTCGACCTCGACGTGATCCGCGCCGCCGGCTACGAGACCATCACGCCCGTCGTCGTCACGAACAAGAAGAAGTTCGGCGCTGTCACGCCGCTCGCGAGCGGGCAGGTTTTGCGCGGCGACCAGCTGCTCGAGGTGGCTCCGAAGGAGGCCTGAGCCGGGAGTCACTCCCGACGTAACGGGTGGGCGGCACCAGCAGCGCTGGTGCCGCCCACCGTTTTTCTGCTCTCGTCTGGGTGTGGCCACAGCGAGTGGTTTCCCAACAATGTCGCATGCAATTTCCCTGTAAACCTTTCATGCATTGAAATATGGGTGTTGCAATTCCAACGTTTGCGGGCCTGCCGAAAAGTTCGGGTAGCCGAATTGCATGCGAAATGTGGGGGAAGCGGCCGACGGTGACGATCGGAGGGGATAGGTGACCTGCTCACACATCAGGCCGAACGCGCAGACAGGTCCTGCTCACACATCAGGGCC
>CATWCG010000307.1:0-2880 GCA_958349165.1 uncultured Actinomyces sp.
GGCCCTGCTCGGACACGCCGACGCGGGCGTTGAGCATCTCGATACCCGGCTCACGTTCCCACACGCGCTCGCCCTGATCCGCGATCGCCACCAGGGCCTCGGGCGCGGGGAGAGCCCAGTTCACGAACGCCCTCTGACGGTCGGCGACGTTACGAACCGTCTGGCGGGTTTCGGCCAGGTAGGACAGGTATTCGCCGCGCAGAGTCTTGACCTTCTGGCGGTGCTGGGAGACCTGGCGGTAGACGTTGAAGCCGACCATGGCGACCATCGCGAAGACCATGCCGCCGGCCATCATCATCATGGTGGGGTTCTTGGATTGGCCGTCCCCGGAGGTCGCCTGAGAGATCGCCATGAACACCATGACGCCCATCGACCCCATCATGGGGATCACCATGGCGAGCACGTTACCGATGCCGGCGGCCTCCGCCTGGTTCGGCGGCGCCTGGATGGGGATCTTCCCCTCCGGCATCTCCGGTACGCCCTCCAAGAGATCCTCAGAGTCAGCCATCGTTCCTCCCTATGTAGCCGCACGCGGCAAGCAGTAGTCCCCGCTATCCTAACGTGCAACGACTGAACTTTTGCCAAGCGCACGTCAGGTGACACAATACTGTCTGAAGGCGCGAACCGATAGGCGACGAGAGGAGGAGCGCGTGGCAGGTGCACAGGCATCCATTACGGTTGTCGGCGGTTCCCGGCGTGAGGACTACGTTCTCCCCGTTGGAATGACCATTGCGGGCCTGCTCGCACTCATCGAGGTCGACCTGGCCAGCCTCCAGGCTCGGCTCACCCTCGGGGGTGGGCGCGCGGTCGACCCCAGCGACGTGATTGGCCGGGATATTCCCTCCGGCTCGGTCGTGACGATCGTCGGGTCGCAGGAGTCGGCCCAGGCTATCGCGGATGATCGCCAGGCCTCGAATAGTCGGCGCTTCCAGCCCGCGATGGCGTCCTCCGCTTTTATGTTTGCGGTCCTGATCCTGACGCTTGTCGGCGTCGCGGCTCCGACGGCGGCCCTATTCGTCGACGTGGGCCAGGCCCTTCCACCCCTCGTGACCTCGCCGTGGTTCAGGGTGACCTCCGGTCTCCTGTGCGCGCTGATGTGGACGGCTCCGCTCATGACCCGCAAGGGCCCCACAAGCGAGTTCGCCCACCTTGGGTATTGCGCGGCGGCCGGCATCAGCCTCGGCGTGGGCGTCACCCCCCTGCCCGGTTCGCTGACTTTCCTGCCCCTCATCGTGTCGTGGTCCGCCCTGGTCCTGGCCGGCCTCGTTCTCTTCACCCGCCCCGGGGCCAGCGCGCGCGTGAACGTCCAGGCCTTCGGGCTCATCGCGGCCACCATGACCATTTCCTCCTTCAGCGCGCTCGGAGCCGTCCGCATTGCGCCGATCGTGTTTGCCGCCTCGATTGTCTTCATCTCCCTGGCTCCACACCTGGCGTTGCAGGTTCCCGACCACCAGGTCCTCGACCTGCCTCTCGTCATGAAGCGGCTCCCCACGATCCGCCAGACCGTCATCGCTCCCCCGTCGCGCATCACCCAGGCCCGCGTCAAGAAGACCGTGCGCGAGGCCAACACGCGTTCCCTGTCGATGCTGGCCAGCGCCACCGTCATCGCCTTCGTGTCGGGAGTCATCACCGCCTACCAGCTGCCACTCAACGAGGAGAAGCCCTACGCGGGCTACGCGACGCTGGCCCTGTGCCTGCTCGCGATCATCGGGCTGCTCACGAACGCGCGTGCCAAGCGCGACCGCCTGACCCACTACGGGCCCCGTGTCGTGGCCCTCGCGATGTGGGCGACCATCTTTTTTGCGCCCGAGTGGAGCGAGTTCATCCTGCGTTCCACGGGCGAGGCCGCTGAGCCGACCCTCGAGATGGCGCGCTATGTTGCCCTCCCCCTGTCCCTGAGCGTCCTCGCGTTCATCGCCCCGGTCATCGCGCTGATTCGCGCGGGCCGCGAGCCTTCCGCGCTGGTCGGCCGCATTCTCGACATCATCCAGGGACTTTCCCTGACCCTACTCCTGCCGGCCGCGACCTACGGCTCGGGTCTCTTCGATTTAGTTTGGCGGAAGGTGCTATGACGTCCTCTTCACCAGGCCTGGTCCCCGTCCCCGCGTCGCCCGGGAAGCGCGTCGCCGCGCTGTTCGTCGACGTCGTGGGCGCCGCGCTGATTGCGTTCGTCGCTTCCAGCTTGTCGCACGGAAACATCATGGTCATCGTCACGATCCTGTTGGAATACGCGGCGGTCCAAGCGATCATGATCGCGATCCGCGGACGCTCGATTGGTTGCACCCTGACGGGGGTGGTGCTCGTGAGCGCCGGGTCTTCCATGATGTCTCCTTCCCTGGGCCGCTCCTTCGGGTATGTTCTGGTGACGACGCTGTCCGCGATCGTCCTGCCCGTCCCCTTCGTGTCGGTGTTTCTGGGGGGCGAGCGCGGCTCCTGGATGGCTTCTCTCTGCTCCCTCGAATGCTTGACGTTCGCTCCTCGCGATGAGTACGCCGAGGCCTCGGCCCCCGTGAGCCCGTACAGCAGCGCGCGCTCGCGCGGCACCGGCGGATACACCAACTTCGGGTCCGTCACGGCGGCTCCTTCCGCCCAGTCCAGCATGACGCGCGAATCGCAGGATGCGGCGCAGCCTCGCTTCGCGGCCCCGCAGGATGCTGCCCCCAGGCCTGTGCGCGCCATGCCCCAGGCTCCGGGCCGCCCGATTACGCCGGCGGTACCCGCCCAGCCGGCCGCGCCCGCGGCGCCCGCTCAGGCCTCGCCGTACACTGCCCCCGCCCGGCCTCAGGGTGCTCCCCTGGCGCCTCCGACGCGCCAGCGCCCCGCCCAGTCGGCCGCGCCCGCTCAGGCCTCGTCGCACGCTGCCCCCGCCCGGCCTCAGGG
>CATWCG010000308.1:0-2876 GCA_958349165.1 uncultured Actinomyces sp.
CGCGCGGCGTCGGCGCGCCCGTGGCGGGGATGAGCGTCGTCGTCATCGGCTACGGAGACGTGGGCCGCGGCTGCGCGCGCTTCGGCGCGGCGCTCGGCGCCCGCGTGACCGTCGTGGAGCTGGACCCCGTGCGCGCCCTGCAGGCGTCGATGGACGGGTTCGCCGTGGCCTCGCTTGAGGAGGCAGCCGCGAGCGCAGGCATGCTGATCTCCGCGACGGGCGAGCGCTCGACGATCCCGCTGAGCGCGCTGGAGGCGGCGCCGGCCGGCGCGATCGTCACGGTCGCCGGCGGCGTCGACGGGGAGGTGTCCATCGACGAGGCCGTGGCCGCCTCCTGGGTCATGGCCGAGTCGGGCGATCCCCACGTGCAGACCCTGACGAGCCCCTGCGGTAAGACGCTGCGCGTCCTCGAGCGCGGGGAGGGCATCAACTACACGGCGGGTGAGGGAAACCCCATCGAGATCATGGACATGAGCTTCGGCGTGCAGCTGGCGTCCCTGCGCGAGCTCCTCACACGTGAAGGCGAACTGTCCCCCGGCCTGCACGACCTGCCGCGCGAGGCCGACGACGCGGTGGCCGCAGCAGCGCTCGGCGCCCTGTCCCTGTCATAGTCGCAGGTCACGTCCACCGGCGGGCGGGTGCGCCCGCCCCACTTCTAGACTGTTAGTCAGCGTCCCCCACTGAAAGGTCCCCCATGAGCGACGTGGTCGTCTGGTCCGCCGGCATGGTCATCCCGATCACCGCCCCCTCGATCCTCGACGGCGCTGTTGCCGTGCGCGACGGGCGCATCGAGCACGTGGGAGCGCGCGGCTGGGTTATCGACACGCTCACGCAGCGTGGCCTTTCCTTCACCGAACGCCACTTCGACGGCGTGCTGCTCCCCGGCCTCGTTAATGCGCACACGCACCTGCAGTACACGGGCATGGCGTCCGTGGGCGCGGGGCAGTACCGAGGTTTTGACGACTGGGCACGCGCCTTCGACGAGGTCTACGACGCGGGCGGTCTGGACTGGGCAGGGGACGCGGCAGCGGGCGCGCGCCTGCTCCTGGAGGGCGGCACGACCGCCGCCGCCGACGTGGTGACGGACGCAGCCGCGGCCTCGGCGCTGCACGACGCGGGCCTGCACGGCGTCGCCTACTGGGAGGTCATGAGCTGGTCGAACGAGGAGTGGCGGGCCCGTGGTGAGCGCGAGGTCTCCGCTTCTCTGGACGCGATGCCGACCCCTCCGGCCGTGGGCATCTCACCGCACGCCCCCTACTCCCTGGACGCCGAGCCGCTCCTGGATCTGCCCGACATGGCCAGGCGCCGCGGCATGCGCATCCACATTCACCTGGGCGAGTCCCACTCCGAGGCCGAATGGTCCGAAACCCGCACAACCGCGCTAGCCGACCTGTGGAAGAGCGAGCACTCCTCGTCGTTCACGGCAATGCGTTCGCGCGGCGGCGGCTTCTCCTCAACGCAGTTCGTCGATCAGCTGGGCGTCCTCGGGCCCGACTGCCACGTCGCCCACGGCGTGTACATGCGCGCCGACGACCGTAGGCGACTGCGCGCCCGCCAGACGGCGGTTGCGCTGTGCCCGCGCTCGAACCGCGTGATCGGCCTGGACGCGCCTCCCGTCGCCGCCTACCTCACCGAGGGCAACATGATCGCGGTGGGCACGGACTCCCTGTCCTCCTCCCCGTCCCTCGACCTGCTCGAGGACGTCGCCCTCCTCTTCGACCTGGCGCGAGCCCAGGGGTATGCGGACCAGGATCTGGCGCGCCGCCTCCTGCAGGCCGCGACCCTGGGCGGTGCCACCGCGATGGGCCTGGCGACCGGCCCCGACCGCCTGGGTCAGCTCCAGTCGGGCGCGGTCGCCGACATGTGCGTCGTCGACGTGCCCGTCACCTCGATCGTGGAGACCATCGACACCGTCGCCCGCCACGGCGCCGGTCGCGTCGTCGAGACCGTCGTGTCCGGGTGCGTGCGCTACTCGGCCTCGCGCTGACTCCTTCGTTTCCCTGTCGCCGACCCGCCCTTTCCCTTCGTTTGGAGTGCCGAATGACCGACGTATCCCCGCTGATTGATGCCATGGGCCTGGCGCCCCACCCCGAGGGCGGCCACTACCGCCGCACCTGGACCGCGCCCGCCCGCGTGGACACGCCCCGCGGGAGCCGCCACAGCGCCTCCGCGATCATCTTCCTCCTCGATCGCGACGAGGAGGCCCGCTGGCACCTCGTCCACTCCGACGAGCTGTGGATCTGGTCGGGGCCCGGCGCCCTCGAGGTGCACCTGGGAGGCAGCGGGGACGCGCCCGACGCCGACCCGCGCGTCGTCACGCTGGGGTCTCCGGCCGGCACCGAGGCCTCCGATGCGACGAACCCCGTGCAGATCCTCGTGAGAGCCGGCACCTGGCAGCGCACCTTCGCCCGCGGCGACTACGCGCTGGCCACCTGCGTGGTCTCCCCCGAGTTCACCTTCGACGACTGGACGCTCGCCGAGGGGGCATGAGCCCACGGGGACACAAGCCCGCGAGTCCGGCGCGCGGGCCCGGTGGTAGCGCGTGGGCCCGGTGGTCGGGCGCGGGCCCACTAGCTGGGCGCGCAGGGGAGTATCGCCACGTTCTGCGACTTGAACGCGCACACACCGAGGTCCGCACACTAGGGTGAGACTATCCGCTCCACCACTACGAGCGGCTCAATCCTAGGAGGAAACATGGGTCTGGACGATCTGAAGAAGCAGGCTGAAGAGGGCCTCGAGAAGGCCAAGGAAACCTTCGGCGAAGAAAACGTCGAGAAGGCCATCGATGCCGCCAAGGACAAGGCGACCGAGGTCGTCTCCGACCTGAAGGACAAGTTCCAGAAGTGACCTGACGGAAGGGGCCGGGCCCGTGTGGC
>CATWCG010000309.1:0-2866 GCA_958349165.1 uncultured Actinomyces sp.
GTTGGCGACCACGCTCATGTGGGTGAAGATGCGCGGGGCCTGGGAGACCATGGCGACGCCACGCCGACGCGCGGGCACGAAGGTGGCGGCGTCGTCGACGACGCGCTCACCGATCTGCGCGCGACCCGAGTCGAGGCGCAGGGTCCCGGCGATCACCTGAGCGAGCGTGGACTTTCCGGCACCGTTGTGGCCGACGACGGCCGTCACGAGGCCGGGGCGCAGCGCCGCGTCGACGTTCCAGCCGCGCTCAGTCACGGTCCCGGCAACGTGGACGGCAGCGCCCGCAGCATCGTCATCCGAGGCGACGAGGCCGCATCCGGGATCAGCCGCCGTTGATCTCCCTGCGCGAGCACCCGAGGCGGCCTCGGACGCAGAACCGCGCCCCGGCCTCGTCGATGACAGGCGCGCGCGCAGGAACGAGACAGCACGCCCCCACGGGGTTTCCGTGAGCGCGACGACGAGCGCCGCGACCCCGAGGAGGACGACGCCGAGCGCGAGGGCCAGGTCCGCGTCGGACTCGCGGGCCAAGTAGATCTGGAGGGGCATCGTGCGGGTCACGCCCTGCATGGAGCCCGCGAAGGTGAGGGTCGCGCCGAATTCGCCGAGGCAGCGGGCCAGTGCGAGGGCCGCGCCGCGCCCGAGGCCGGGCAGGACCGTGGGCAGCGTGATCTGCCAGAAGACGCGCGAGGGCGAGGCGCCCAGGCAGGAGGCCATCTCGTCGAGCCCCTGCTCGCGGGAGCGCAGCGCGGACTCGAGGGTGACGATGAGGAAGGGCAGGGAGACGAAGACTTGCGCGATGACGACCGCTGTCGTCGTGAACGCGATGTCGAGGCCGGCGCCGCTCAGCAGAGCGCCCAACGTCGAGCGCCTGCCGAAGGCCGCGAGGAGCGCGATGCCGGCGACGACGGGCGGCAGCGAGAGGGGCAGGGCGACAAGGATGCGGGCGGCGCGCACGCCGCGCCACGGGCGGGACAGGAGGAGGGCCGCCGGGACTCCGAGGAGGAGGTCCACGCCGAGGGCCATCACGCAGGTGCGCAGGGAGAGCGCGAGGGCGGCGGAGGCCTCGTCGGTGGCGAGGGTCGCTCCCAGGGTCGCCCAGTTGACGCGCCCCAGCATGAAAGCGAGGGGCAGGACCAGGAAGCACAGGGCGAGCGCGCCGAGGCCCCCCGCCCAGACGGGCAGGGGGCTGACGGCGGGTGTCCTCCGCGACTTCACGGGTCGACGTTACTTCGCGGCGGGCGTGAAGCCGGCCTCTTCGAGAATGGCCTGTCCTTCGGTCGAGAGGACCAGGTCGATCCACTTCTGGCCGTAGTCCTTCTTGGTGGAGGCGCTCACGAGGGCGATCGGGTATTTGTTGACGGCCTCGTCGGCGCCCTGAATCTCGACGGTGTCGACGGCGTCGCCTTCGGCAAGGGCGTCGGTCTTGTAGACGATGCCGGCGTCAGCCTGGCCGGAGGACACCTTGCCGCGCACGTCGGTGACGGCCTGCTCCTCGGAGACTGGGTTGAGGGTCACGCCGAGCTTCTCGGTGAGGGTCTTGGTGAGCTTGCCGCAGGGGACCTCGGGGGCGCAGATGACCAGTTTGGCGCCATCGAGCGAGGAGTCGAGGCCGGTAATGCCCGCGGGGTTGCCGGGCGTCGTGATGAGGGTCAGGGTGTTGGTGACGAAGATGGTCTGTTCGTCGACCTGGCCGGCGTCGGCGGCCTTCTTCATCGTGGACTCGTTGGCGGTGGCCAGGACGTCGACGTCCGCGCCCTCGCCGAGCTGGGTGACCAGGTCCTGGGAGCCCGCGAAGTTAAAGCGGACGTCCACCTCGGGGTTGGCGGCCTCGAAGTCGGTTTCGAGCTCGCCGAAGGTTTCGGTCAGGGAGGCGGCGGCGTAGACGTTGAGGACGATCTCGCGGGCGGGCACCTGGGAATCGTCGGACGAGGCCGTGGCCTCGGGGGTGGGGGCGCCGCCCGAGCAGGCGGCCAGGGCCAGGGCGGCGGCGCCCAGGACGGGGAGGAGGCGTAGGGAGCGCACGGGCATCTCCTTTTGAGAGGGAAACGAACGTGCTTAATCTAACAAGTGGAGCGACGGTGGGCAACAGGCGGGAGCGAGCATGTCACTTGCGCCCCCAAGCGGCCTCATATCGGGGCAAACAAGCCCCTCTATTAACTTGGGTGGGCCCACACTATATGGGCGCTTGGCGCTCTCGCGAGGACCGGCGAGCGCCCCACAGGCGCGCATCTCCCGCTCATACGAGCATTTGCCACGGATTGGGCGAGCACTAATTCCCCTCCCCGCCGACCGCTCGCACCACTCACATCAGCGGGACTAGGATCACATTCATACGCACCGCAGACACACGGAGGACACCATGCCCAAGCCCGTCGACTACGACCTCGGCCAGATCGACGCCCACATCATCGCCTATTCGGACCGCGTGCAGCGCGGCACGAAGGAGGACCGGGCGACCCCCGCGTGCGTCGGCGCGCTGACCGCGGCGGGCCTGGGCCAGGTGACGATGGCCGCGATCCCCGAGAGTGCCGACGTCCTCGAGACGGAGATCCGCGACGCTCTCGAGGCCGGCGCCCGCTTCGTCCTGATCCTGGGCGGCTCGGGCTTCGGCGTGGGCAACTACGCGCCCGAGGTCGTCCGTTCGATCGTCGAGGTCGAGATCCCCGGCGTCGCTGAGCAGATCCGCGCCCACGGCCTGGCCAATACCCCCCTGTCGGGCCTGTCCCGCGAGGTCGTCGGCGTGACGGCGCGGGACTCGTCGGGGGCTCTCATTATTTCCTCGCCGGGTTCGCGCGGCGGCGCGCTCGACACTCTCGAGGTGGTCACCCCCCTGTTGGGCGCGATCTTCCACCAGCTCGACGAGCCC
>CATWCG010000310.1:0-2863 GCA_958349165.1 uncultured Actinomyces sp.
GCGGCGCTGGCCATGACGCGCACGCCCGCCGCGGGGGCCGCCGCGCTGCCCTGGGGGACCAGCGCGGGGAACGCCCGTAGCGTCATCGTGCCCGAGGTCTGGGTGATCGAGCGAGGCAGCGTCGGCATCTGCGTGACGCCGTCCGCGTGGAAGGTGGGGTCCGGGGACGAGGCCTGGGCCGCGTCGCGGGGGCCGGTGCCCGTCGCGGTCGTGCCGTGAGCCGGGGTGGAGGGACTCTCCCCACCGGGCGATCCCGTGGAGGTGTCGGTGGGGGAGGGTGCTCCACTTGCGGTGTCGCTCGCGCCGGTGGCGGCGGTTTTCCCCGAGCTGCCGCGCCCGCGCTTGTTCCTGCGCGCCTGCTTCTCGCTGGCCTCCTCGAGGGCGGCGCGAACGGCCGTGCGCACCGCCTTGTTTGCATCGCTGGCGAGGGAACGCTGCAGGTAGGCCAGGTCCTTGCCCGCGCCCAGCTCACGCCCCGAGGCGTCCGTGACGACGAAGGTCATGCGCAGGTGGTCGGGCAGGTGGGCGCGCGCGTGCGCCAGGTCCGCCTCGCTCAGGTCCACGCCGCGCAGGACGCGCACCGCGTGGGCGAGGGCGTCCAGGACGGGGCCGTCGGTGAGCGTGCGGCGCGTGGAGGCAGCTGCGGCGGGGGTGCCGGAGGCGTTGGCCGGCGTGGCCGCGCCCGATGCGACGGCTCCCGCGTGACTCCCGGTGTCGGTGGCCGTGTCGGGCGCGAAGGCGGGGTTCGTCCCGGTCGGATCGCCCGCGCCGGGCGCGGGGTTTACGCCCGGCTGCGCCGCTGTGCCCGTCGCGCCCGCGCCGGTCGTGCCTGCGCCGGTCGCCTCGCCCGCGCTCGCGGCCGCCGAGGCCTGCTGTGCGGGGGCCTTCTGCGCGCCCTTCTTGGAAGCCTTTGCGGGAGAATTGCGCGTCGAGACTCGGCCCGAGGTCGCGCCCCACGCGGCCAGGCGTCCCATCGCGGCGTCCAAGCTCAGCGGGTCCGGCTCATCGGCGTGGGCGGCTTTCTGGCCGCGCTTTCCAACGCTGGTACCCGTCCCCGCACCGCCGCCCGCGGGGTTGTCCGCCGACGCCACCACGGCCTCGGCCGGCTGGTCGCCCGCCTGCTCGATCCAGCGAGCCACCGACGCGGCCACGTCCGGCGCGGGGGCCAGGAGGCGGCGCACGCCCTTGGGCAGCGCGCGGATCGCCTCGGTCAGCAGGTCCTCGCGCATGCCCGGCACCAGCCAGTCCGTGCCCGCATCGCTCACGCGTTCGAGCACCTCGATCGGGATGCGCATCGACACGCCGTCGCGCGGGCTGCCCGGCGCGAACTCGTAGCTCAGCGCCAGCGACAGGTCGCCGCACTGCCACCGATCCGGGAAGCCCTCGCCCGACGTCGCCTCGCGCGGCATCAGCAGGGACGCCGGGTAAATGAGTAGGTCCGGGTGAGAGCGGCGCTCGTCCTTCCACCAGCGGTTGAACGCCGCCGCGCTGGTCACATGCTCGGGGATCAGGTCGTCGAAGAAACGGAAGCGCGCCTGCTCGTCCGCGACGAGGCCGTGGGTGCGGCTACGGCGCTCAACCTCGCGGGCCTGCTCCACCAGGGCCTCGTTTCGGCGCTGGAAACCGTGCCTCTCCCTCCACTGGCCATCCACCAGGGCGTTACGAATAAACATTTCGCGGGCCAGCTCGCGGGCCGTCGTCCCCTCGCGCGCGGCCGCCAGCTCCTCGAAATGACGCGGCTCAAACGACCCAGACGACAGCGGATCCTTCGACGCCGACACCAAGCCGGCCGCCAGCGCCTCCAGCGACCCCGCGCGCGGAGCGTGAGAGCGCGAGGCGGCCACGGCCTCGTCGATGACCAGGTCGCCCAAGCGCCCCAGCAGCACCTCGCGGTCCGCCGCCAGCGTCAGCCCGTAGAGGGTCACGCGCTCGCGGACCATCGCCGCGCCCTTGCCGACCGACCAGAACGGCTCCGAATACGAGCGCTTGAGCAGGCCGCGCGCCGCCGGCTCCACCCACTCCGGGCGGATGCGGGCCACCGTGCGCGCAAACAGGCGCGAGGTCTCCACGAGCTCCGCGGTCATCACCCAGGCGGGGTGGCCGCTCACGCCCGAGCCCGGCCAGATCGTGAAGTGCGTGCCGCGCGCGCCCTCGTAGTCGCGCTTCGTCTCATCCCACGAGCCGAGGTAGGACAGCAGGCCGACCAGCAGCGAGCGGTGCACCTGGTCCGCGTCCACGCTCGCCGGCCCCTGCCCGTAGGCCAGGACCGCGCGAACGGCCGCATCCTGCGCGCCGCCGAAGCGGGCGGCCTCCACGACGTCGCCCGTCGACGGCTCGCCCACCGGCCCCACGCCGATCCCCAGCGCCCGGGCCATCTGGCGCAGCTGGCCGACCACGTCGCGCCACTCGCGCCACCGCAGGTAGTGGAAGAACTCAGCGCGGCACAGGCGCCGGAACGCCGACCCCGACAGGTCGCGCGCCTGCACCGCCAGGTAGCGCCACAGGTTCAGGTACGTGATGAAGTCCGAATGCGGGTCCGCCAGGCGCGCGTGCGAGGCGTCCGCCGTCCCCTGGTGCTCGGCCGGGCGCTCGCGCACGTCCTGGATCGACAGCGCCGCCACGATGACGAGCACCTCCGAGGCGCAGCCCAAGCGCTCGGCCTCCAGCAGCATGCGCCCCAGGCGCGGGTCGATCGGCAGGCGCGCCAGGTCCCGGCCGATGCCGGTGAGCCTGTACTGGGACGAGGCCGGGGTCGCGTCCTCGGCCCCGCTGTCCTGCGCGAGCGCGCCGATCTCCACGAGGAGGGCCACGCCGTCGCGCACCGCGCGCCGATCCGGGGCATCCAGGAACGGGAAGTCCTCGA
>CATWCG010000311.1:0-2842 GCA_958349165.1 uncultured Actinomyces sp.
GCGCGACGGCATCTCCGCGCTCTCCGTGCGCAAGGTCGCCACCGCGTGCGGCATCGCGGTCGGCTCGGTCTACGGCTACTTCCCGACCAAGGCGGACCTGACGGCCGCCGTACTCACGCGCTTCTTCGACGAGAACCTCTCCGACGAGCTGTGCGCCGTGCGCCCGGGTGAGCGTTTCACCTCCTACGTGAGGAGATTCCGCGAGGCCCTGTGCGCCGCGCGCTCCGACATGAGTGTCGACTGGTTCGCCGAGATGCGCCGCCTCCCCAGTGCAGAACAAGAAGCTCTCGAAGCCGTGCGCGCCCCCATGCTCACCCACATTGAGCGCGGGCTCGCGCGCGTCCTCGACGCGGACGAGGCCGTGGTTCGTTCCCGGCTCGTCGGCCCCATGAGTGCCGAGGCCCTGTGTCGCTACGTGCTGCGCAGTATTTTCGCTTCGCTCATGGAGGGCGGCGAGTGCGAGACGCTGTTCGCCCTCCTCGACGCCGCCCTGTATGACGGCACCGCAGACGAAAAGGAAACAAAATAATGAGTCGATTCCGCATCAAGAAGCAGCCCCTGATCGCCGTCGCCGGCGTCGTCTGGCTGCTCGCCGGCCTGAACGTCGCGATCCTCGGCGTGCGCGCGGCCATCGACATGCGCGGGCTCGCCGCAATCGTCCTCGTTGCGCTCGCGGGTGGCGCGGTCGCCATCTTCTGCGCGTTTCACCCCATGTTCAGCAAGCTCGTCAAGAAGAACGCCCAGCGTATCGCCGACCTGGAGGGGGAGCGCCATCATGTCGTCCGCTTCTTCGACCGTAAGAGCTACCTCATGATGGCGATCATGATGTCGTTTGGTATTGGCATGCGCGCCGCAGGACTATTCCCCGACTGGTTCATCGCCTTCTTCTACACGGGCCTCGGCCTCGCCCTCACGCTGGCGGGCGCCAGCTACATCGCGCGGGGTGTGCGCGGTCGCGCCTGGGCGTTTCACGGGACCGACTGAGCGTTTCACGCTCTCCCGGCCAAGGCCTCGTCAATGGACGAGGCCGTCGCGCCCCCAGTGCTGCTGCTTCGTGTGTCCGCTGTGAGTGCTGCGCTGTCCATGTTGGCTGCAGTGCTAGTGTGACCCTGTTTGAGTGACCTGCAAAAATACGGATAGCGCATGAACTTCTATACCCTCGACTACATTGTGTCGCACCAGAGTCTGGATGCGACACGGCGTCTTGCTGCGATCATTGTCTTGCTCGTTGTGGCTCTCGCTTTCAGTGCCCTGTATCTGCGTAACCGGGTGAAAACTCGCTGGCGTGACGCGGGTATTGGGCTCTTGGTGTTCTCGCTCGTGCTCCTGGGGATCCAGACCGAGCAGTACCTGAGGCTCAGCGACCAGCAGTCCCAGGCCCAGCTCCTCGTGGGTTTCATTGAGGGGGTTGCCATCGATCATGGTGTCCAGGCGAGCGATGTGATGGTGAATAAGACGTCCCTGGAAGATGGCATGATTGTGCGCTTCAACGAGGAGGACTACACCGTCCATCTCAATAATGACAACAATTCCTTCACTCTTGAGCGCACGCACATCATCGACCATGGTGTCTACGTGAACGGGGAGCACTGACATGGACTTCTACACGCTGACGGCTATCAAGTTCGCGCTCGGTATCCTCACGATGCTGCTCCAGATCAACATCTTGGGAAAGCGCGACTTCTCGCTGAATACGCCTCTCAATCAGGTGCAGAACTATGTGCTGGGTGGCATCATCGGCGGCGTTATCTATAACTCGTCGGTGACGGTGCTTCAGTTCCTGATCATCATTTTGATTTGGTCGCTCGTCGTTATCGCGACGAAGATCCTCATCGATACCAGTAAAACCTTTAAGAAGCTTGCGGCCTGTCAGCCCGAGCTGATCGTGCGTGATGGTGAAGTGGATATTGCGCGCTGCGCGAAGGTGGGAATGACCGCGGAGGGACTGAGTAGGAGCCTGCGTGAGCAGAAGATTGCCAGCGTGGGTGACGTTGCCGCAGCGATCATGGAAACCAACGGCTCTTTGACGATTCGCGTGCGCGGTGACGGTTCTAAGCGCTCGCTCCTGCCGCTCGTGACCGACGGCCAGCTCGTCCCCGATGGTCTCCTTCTTGCTGGCAAGGATAAAGCGTGGATCAAGGAGGAACTTAAGAAGTTGGGGTATTCCTCGGTCAAGCAGGTGTTCCTGGGTGAGCTTGTCTCTGGGCATCTCGAGGTGATCCCTTACCCGAAGGCAACGAGCGTGAAGAGCTGACTTCACGGAGGCCTCGTCAATTGACGAGGCCTCCTGCCGTTGTGTGGGTCATCTGCCCTTTGGTGCCACGCGATTACCGCCAATGGCGGTATAATTGTGGCGGTAATAGGGGGTGGTCATGGCTTACGAACCGTCGTTTGAACGCACCGACGCGATCGATGCGCTGTGCATGGAGATCGCTGAGCTCGTCGGCATGCTGTCGCCTCAAGCCCCTCTGTCGACCAGCCCGACGCTGCGTCGGCAGCTGCGGATCCAGACGATCTACTCCTCGCTCGTCATCGAAGGAAACAAACTCGATGAGCGCGCGGTGAGCGCGATTATCGACGGCAAGCGGGTTCTCGGAGACCGGCGCGACATCCTCGAAGTCGAAAACGCGCGCGCCGCCTACGACCTGATTCCTGAGCTCGATCCTCATTCGTTGGCGGATCTGCTGCGCGTTCACCGCGTGATGATGGGTGGCCTCGTCCCCGACGCTGGGCGTTTTCGATCGGGCAATGTCGGCGTGTTCAACGGGGATGCTCTCATCCATGCGGGGACTCCGGCAGCCTACGTCCCCGAGGTCATGGGAGGCCTCTTCGAGTGGCTGCG
>CATWCG010000312.1:0-2842 GCA_958349165.1 uncultured Actinomyces sp.
GTGACGCTGGGCCGCGCGCTCGAGGGGCGTCGCCGCCTCTGATCCGTTATCGACGAGGCCGGGGCTGCCTCACGCTCACGCCGCGCGCAGGGGGGCGGTGTCTCGGGCGACGGAGCGCAGTGCAGCGGTGCCCGAGATCTGCGCTGTTTGTCGCCTCCCAGGACGTGTGTTCTGTTCTCGGTGACGCACGTGTGACACAATCGTAGGTACCGCGCTGCGAGAAGACGAGGAGGTCATGATGGTGACTCGGGCGAATGGCGGGGTGCCCCGTGTGCTCGTTGTTGACGACGAAGCGATGCTGGCGGACTTGCTCGCGCAGGCCCTGCGGCACGAGGGTTGGGAGACAGCTACGGCTAAGGACGGGTTGGATGCGCTGGCGAAGGCGTCGAGCTTCCACCCGGACATCGTGAGACGCTGGAGCGTCTGCGCGCTCGTGATCCGGAGCTGCCGGTCCTCTTCCTCACTGCGCGTGACGCGGTCGCTGATCGCGTGCGGGGGTTGCGCGCTGGCGCGGACGACTACGTGACGAAGCCCTTCGACTTGGACGAGGTGGCTGCCCGCGTGGAGGCTCTGCTGCGCCGCGCGGGACGCACCCAGCAGACGGTGTCAGCGGTGCTGAAGGTTGCGGACTTGACCCTGGATGTGGACTCCCATGACGTGCGTCGCGGCGGGGAAGAGATCACGTTAACGAACACTGAGTTCGAATTGCTCCGGTATCTGATGGAAAACGTTGGAATCGTCCTATCGAAGCAGAAGATCCTGGATGCCGTGTGGAGCTACGACTTCGGCGGTCAGGTGAACGTCGTCGAACTCTACATCTCCTACCTGCGCAAGAAGATTGACGCGGATCGCCCGGCCCTCATTCGCACGGTTCGAGGTGCCGGCTACATCCTGCGGGAACCCCAGTGACGAGGCATCCTTCCTTGGCCGGGCGGCTGTCGCGCGCGCTCGCCGCGTGCGTTGCGCTCGCGCTCATTGTCATGGTGGTGGCGTCCACGCTGGTCATGCGCTCCTGGATGCTGGCCAATATGGACTCCGAACTGCATCGTCTCTCGCAGCGCGCCGGTGAGCGCCTGGACGTCGCGGATGCGCCGGACGACGAGGTGGACACGGATGATGATTCCGATGATGATGCCGACGACGATTCTGACGACGATTCCGACGATGACGGTGCCCGCACGACCCCGCAGTCGAGCGTCCATGCTCCTCGTTCCGGCGGGCCGCTAGTTCCCGGTGGGCCTAAGGGACCCGGGTTCGGCGGCTCCGGCATTGCTGAGGGCACTCTCCAGTACGTGAGCGAGGATGGGGAGTCGGCTGGAGCAGTTGTCTCAAACTTTTCAGTGACCTACCTGAATGCGCCGGCTCTGGCGATTCTGGCTGCTGTCCCCGCGGATGGGGGTATGCACACCGTGCGCCTGAAGGGAATGGGAACGTTCCGCGTGACCGCGCGCGTGGTCGAGGGGAAGACCGTGCTCGTTGGCATCCCGATGGACAGCATTGATGATGTGGTCCTGATGCTCGTCGGGGTTGAGATAGGTCTGTCCCTCGTCGTCGCGATTGCGGCTGGATTCGCAGGGCGCGCGTGGGTGCGCCGCGAGCTGCGCCCGCTTGGCGTCGTGCGTGCGGCGGCTGCGGATATCGCGAGCCGTGACCTCGCCGATGAAGCGGAGAACTTGACGCGGGTCAGCGAGGAAGCGACCGCCGGCCCCGTCGAGGTCGCGGACGTCGCGGGTGCCCTCAACTCGATGATCGACGCCGTTGAGGATGGCATGGAACGCCGCGCCCGCAGCGAGGCGAAGCTCCGTCAGTTCGTCGCCGACGCCTCGCATGAGCTGCGTACGCCGCTCGCATCGGTTCAAGGATATGCGCAGCTCGCGCGCCGTGACATCGACGAGGCCTCCCGCACTCAGGCGCTCGAGCGTATCTCCTCGGAGGGGGCGCGCATGGCCGCCCTCGTGGAGGAGATGCTGACGCTCGCGCGACTGGACGGCAACCGAGCCCTCGCGTGTGATCGCATCGACGTTATCCCGTTGATACTGGACGCCCTGTCCGACGCGCACGTGGTCGCCCCCGACCATGCGTGGGAGCTCGGGGAAGCTGTGGATGCCCCGGTCCTCGGCGACGAGTCCGCCCTGCGTCAGATCCTCACGAACCTCCTGGCCAACGCTCGTGTCCACACGCCCGCGGGTACGCGAGTCATCGTCTCTATCCTCCGGAGCCGGGACGAGGCCGTGGCCGCCTCCGCTGCTCCCCGCGGTCCCGCGAAGGGAGGGGGGAGTGCGACGGGTGCCCAGGCCTCGTCGATGATCACGATCCGTGTGGCCGATGACGGGCCCGGCATCCCGGCTGACATTCGCGACCGTGTGTTCGACCGTTTCGTGCGCGGCGACTCCTCGCGCACGCGCGACGGGCGCGGCTCGTCGGGTTTGGGCATGTCGATTGTCGAGTCCTTGGCGCGCGCCATGGGCGGGTCGGTGCGGCTGGTTGACAGCGAGAAGGGAACTGTCATCGACGTGACACTGCCCGCGGCGTAAAGTGAGCACGAGTGGGTGTGCACCGCCCGGTGTGCCCCGACCTCGTGCCGCTTACTGAGGTCCCGCGAGACGGAATCGAGCCGCCTGACTGGCCCCGACCTCGTCCGTTGTGTGTGCCCGCTCGCAGTCGCGCGTTCAATGTCACCCCCGTATACCCGTTCATATACCGGAAGTTCCCAGCGGGAACGCGCGAGCGCCGTAGGATTGACACGGTGGCGCGTGCCACCCGAATACGTGCAGACCTGCATATACCGACAGAAATGAGGGTCCAGTGGCACTGATCGTGCAAAAGTACGGCGGTTCTTCCG
>CATWCG010000313.1:0-2840 GCA_958349165.1 uncultured Actinomyces sp.
GTCTTCGGCCTGTGCGGAGGCGCCTGCGCGATCGCCGCCGAGGCGTGGAGGCGCGTCGGGGGAGTGCGCACCGACCTGTTCATGTACTACGAGGACACGGACCTGTCCTACAAGCTGCGCGAGGCCGGCTTCCAGGTGCGCTTCGTCGCCGGAGCCGTCGTCGACCACGAGCACGCGGCCTCCTCGGGCACGTCCTCGCCCATGTTCCTGCGCGTCAACGCCCGCAACCGCATCATCGTGGCCGCCCAGCACGCCCCGTGGGGCGTCGTCGCGCGTGCCGTCGCCCGCTCCCTGGCCCGCGCCCTGCGCTCGGGCGGCCGCGGGCCCGTCGCCCGCGGCGTCTTCCAGGGACTCCTTGCCCTGCCTCGCGCCCTGCGCCACCGCACCGCCTCCCGCTCCTAGGCGTCGGCCTCGTCGACGAGGCCGGGGCAGGCGGGTGCGTCGCGGCACACAACGCGAGGCGGGGCTGCGCAGCGGCCATGCCTTGATAGACTGAGTCACATGGTGAAGACTGTCCTCGTTACCGGAGCCGGCGGCTACATTGGTCGCCACATCGTTCACGCCCTGCTGGAGCGCGGCCTTGACGTCAGCGTCGTCGATTTCCGTCTCGACGGGGTCGACGAGCGGGCCCGCCGCATCGACACCCAGATTTTCAGCGGAGACGCCGATATCTACGACCAGCTCGGACGCCCCGACGTGGTCCTGCACCTGGCGTGGCGCGACGGCTTCGTGCACAACTCGCCGGCGCACATTGAGGACCTGCCCGCCCACTACCGTTTCATCGAGAACCTCCTCGCGGGCGGGTGCACCCACCTGGCCGTCATGGGCTCGATGCACGAGGTCGGCTACTGGGAAGGCCCCATCGACGAGAACTCTCCGTGCAACCCAGCCTCCCTGTACGGCATCTCCAAGAACGCCCTGCGGCAGATCACGCAGCTGCTCACCGCCCAGCACGGCGCGACCATGCAGTGGCTGCGCGGCTACTACATCGTCGGCGACGACGCGCACGGCTCCTCGATCTTCTCCAAGCTCCTGGCCGCCGCCCAGGAAGGTAAGAAGACCTTCCCCTTCACCACGGGCAAGAACCTCTACGACTTCATCTCCATCCAGGAACTGGCCTACCAGATCGCGGCCGCCGTCTCCCAGGACGAGGTCGACGGCATCATCAACATTTGCAGCGGCGAGCCCATGAGCCTGGCCGACCGCGTCGAGGCCTACATCCGCGAGAACGACCTGGACATCACCCTCGAGTACGGCGCCTTCCCGGACCGCCCCTACGACTCCCCGGGCGTGTGGGGCGACGCGACGAAGATCCACCAGATCCTCGCCGCCGTCGACGGTGCGGGGGAGTGACATCGTGAAGCGCGCCGGTATCTTCCTGTTCTTTGACCCCCAGGGCATCGTCGACGACTATGTCGTTCAGTGCCTGACCTCGCTGCGCGAGTACCTGGACGAGATCCTCGTCGTGTCCAACTCCCCTCTGGACGACACCGCGCGCGAGCGCCTCCTGACGGGCGCGACCGAGGTGTTCGAACGGGAAAACACCGGCTTCGACGTGGGCGGCTACCGCGACGGCATCGCCCGCTTCGGATGGGAACGCCTCGGCCAGTTCGACGAGCTGATCCTCTTCAACTACACCTTCTTCGCCCCCATCCACCCGTGGAAGAATCTCTTCGACCGTATCGATGCGGCGGGGGCCATCGACTTCTGGGGCATCACCGAACATGACGAGATTCGCCCCCACCCCTTCCTGGCCTCCTCCCGCATGCCCCGCCACATCCAGTCCCACTGGATCGCGGTGCGCAACCCGCTGCTCAGCTCCCCGGACTTCCGCACGTACTGGGACGAGATGCCCCCGATCCGCTCCTACAACGACTCGATCCAGTGGCATGAGTCGCGTTTCACGGAATACTTTGGAAAGCTCGGCTACACCCACGCCGTAGCGTACCCGCGCGAGGACTACCCCTCGCCCAACCCCGTCTTCGATAACGCGGCCCTACTGCTCGCGGACGGGTGCCCGATCCTCAAGCGCCGCAACCTGTTCCACGACCCGCTGTACCTGGACCGCCACGCGATCATCGGCGCGGACATGCTGGAGCTAGTCGGCCGGGCCGGCTACGACACCGACCTGATCCTCACGAACCTGGCGCGCACCTCGCGTCCGCGTGATCTCGTGACGAACGCGGGCCTGACCACCGTCATCCCGCCGCGCGCCGACCAGGCCACCCTGGACGCGGCAGCCTCCCTCAAGGTCGTCGCCGTCGCCCACATCTTCTACGCCGACATGGCCGACGAGATCCTTGACCGCCTGAGCGTTCTGCCCGCCGGCTACCACCTGGTGGCCACAACCTCGAACGAGGAGAACAAGGCCCTCATCGAAGCGCGCGCCCAGGAACGAGGCGTGGACGCCGACGTGCGCGTCGTCTCCTCCAACCGCGGCCGCGACATCGGCGCGTTCCTGGTGGACTGCCATGACGTGCTCACCTCGGGCGAGTACGACATCGTCGTGAAGATCCACTCGAAGAAGTCCGTCCAGGACGACTACAACGCTGCCCAGCTCTTCAAGGAGCACCTCTACGACAACCTGCTGGCCTCCTCCGACCACGTGGCCGGAATCCTCGCCGAGTTCGCCGCCCACCCGGGCCTGGGCATGGCGATCGCCCCCATGCCGCACATGGGATACCCGACGATGGGCCACGCATGGTTCGCGAACCGCCAGCCGGCCCGCGACTTCGCCAAGAAGGTCGGCATCACCGTCCCCTTCGACGACCACCAGCCGCTGGCCCCCTACGGCTCCATGTTCATTGCCCGCCCCCAAGCCCTAGCCAAGCTGGTTAACG
>CATWCG010000314.1:0-2807 GCA_958349165.1 uncultured Actinomyces sp.
GCTCCTGGGCCCCTTCGAGCCTCTCGTCTGAGTACCCCGCCCCGGCCTCGTTACAGGCCGACGGCTGCCAGACCTCCCTCGAGGAGGTCAGCGAACTGCTGCTCGGTGATGACGGGGACGCCCAGGGCCTCGGCCTTCGCGGCCTTCGAGCCCGCGCCCGGGCCGGCGACCACGAGCGAGGTCTTCTTCGAGACCGAGCCCGCCGCCTTGCCCCCGCGCGAGGTGATCGCCTCTTTGGCGCCCTCGCGGTCGTATCCGGGCATCGCGCCCGAGACGACGATCGTGAGGCCCGCGAGCACGTCCGACGCCTTCTCGGGGGCCTCGTCGGCCATGCGCACGCCCGCGCGCGCCCACGCCTCAAGCACCTCCAGGTGCCAGTCGACCGTGAACCACTCAAGCAGGGAGCGGCCGATTTCCTCGCCCACGCCCTCAACGGCGGACAGCTCCTCGACCGAGGCGGCGCGCAGGGCATCCATCGACCGGAAGGCGTCCGCGAGCGCGCGGGCCGCCGTGGGGCCGACGTGGCGGATGGACAGGGCGACGAGGACCCGCGCGAGGGGCTGGCTCTTCGCCTTCTCCAGCTCAGCGAGCATCTTCTCGGTGCCCTTGGAGGCGGCAGGCTCGATGGGCTCGAAGACTGTCTGTCCGCGCTGCTTGCGGGGCTTGTAGGCCTTCGTCCAGAAGTAGCGGACCTGCTTCCAATCCCCGGTTTCCTCGCCCTTCTTCTTGACGGGCTTCCACACCATGACGTCGCGCAGATCCTGCGCACGCAGGTCGAAGAGCGCGGCCTCGGTGCGCAGGGCGGGAGCCTGCGGGGCGGGCAGGAGAGCTTCGGCGCGGGTGATCTGCTCACCGTGGGGCAGCTCGCGGCCGCCCTCGAGCGTGAGGACGGTGCCGTCCTCGAGCGTGACGGCGTGGCCGGCTACCAGGGCGGCGGCCACCTCGTCACGGTCGTTTTCGGGCTGGGTCATGGCGAGCGCGGATTCGTCGCCGAGGCCTTCCACATCCAGGGCGGAGCGTGCGCCCACATGGGCGAGGCGCTCGGTGATCTGCGCGGGGCACGCGCCCTTGTTGGGGCAGCGCAGGTCGACGTCGCCCTCCTTCTCTTGCACGAGAGCGGTGCCGCAGGAGGGGCACTGCTCGGGCATGACGAAGGGGCGCTCGGAGCCGTTGCGCGCGTCCTCGACGGGCGCGACGATCTCGGGGATCACATCGCCGGCCTTGCGCAGGACGACGAGGTCGCCGATCAGGACTCCCTTGCGGGCGACCTCCTGGGCGTTGTGCAGGGTCGCGCGCGAGACGTTCGAGCCGGCGACCAGCACGGTGTCCATGACGCCGTAGGGGGTCACGCGGCCGGTGCGGCCCACCTGGACGCGGATGTCGAGCAGGCGCGTGTGGACTTCCTCGGGCGGGAATTTGTAGGCGGCCGCCCAGCGCGGGGTGCGCGAGGTGGAGCCGAGGGAGCGCTGGAGGGCCAGGTCGTTGATCTTGACGACGACGCCGTCGATCTCGTGGACGAGGCCGTGGCGGTCCGCGCCAATCTCCGCGATGCGGTCCTCGATGGCCTTGCGGCCCGTCAGCAGGCGCGTGTAGGGCGAGACGGGCAGGCCCCACTCGCGCAGCTGCTCGTACCAGCCCATCTGGGTGGTCGGCTCGCTGAACTCATCCCCGGCCTCGACGAAGCCAATGCCGTGGGCGACCATCGCGAGGGGTCGTTTGGCGGTCTCTGCCGGGTCTTTTTGGCGCAAGGAGCCGGCGGCGGCGTTGCGCGCGTTGACGAAGGTCTTCTCGCCGGCCTCGACCCGGGCCTCGTTGAAGGCAGCGAAGTCGGCGACCGGGAAGTAGACCTCGCCGCGCACCTCGATGCGCGCGGGGACGGTGCCGGTCAGGGTCTGCGGAATCGACGCGATCGTGCGGGCGTTGGCGGTGACGTCCTCGCCGACGTAGCCGTCGCCTCGGGTGGCGGCGCGCACGAGGCGGCCGTTCTCGTAAAGAAGGTTGATGGACAGGCCATCGACCTTCACCTCGGTCGTCATCTCGAGGTCGTCGATGCCGGTCGCCTCGGCCATGCGGGCCTCCCACCCGGCGAGCTCGTCGAGGGAGAACACGTCGTCGAGGGACATCATCTGAGCGAGGTGGCGCACCTCGGTAAAACCGGTGTCGACGCTGCCGCCCACGCTCATCGTCGGCGAATCCGCGCCGCGCAGCTGCGGGTAGCGCTCCTCGATCTGTTCGACCTCGCGGTACATGCGGTCGTAGTCCGCGTCCGAGAGGGTCGGCGAATCGCGGTCGTAGTAGGCGGCGCGTGCCTCGTTGATCCGCTCAACGAGGTCGTTGTAGCGGTCGCGGGTCGTCTCGAACGTGGAGTCAGCCATGGGGTCCATTCTTGCATTTCGGGGCACGAGCGGACGGGGAGCGAGGCGCTTGAGCGCAGGAGGTGGCCATAGACACACGGGCCCGCTCGGATGTTATCCACAGGGTGTCGGGGACGCCTCGGGTTATCCACAGGGGCGTGCGCGCCGCTTGAAGGCGGGAGGCGCCCGCGCGATCGTTGGTGCATGAGCGATTCGGGTTGCCTGGCACGATCTGCCCTGCGAGCGGACCTCCACCTGGCGTGCGTGGACGGTCCCGACGTGGGGCTCGTTCTCGCGCCCGGTGTGGTGGGCCGCGCCGGGGATGTTCCCCTGTCGTGCGCGAGCGTCGCACGCGAACACGCCGATTTTTCCACGCGGGGCGGGCGGGCGCGCCTGCGCGCCTTCCCAGGCGCCACGCCGGTCAGGGTCCGCACGCGCCTGGGGCCGTGGCGA
>CATWCG010000315.1:0-2790 GCA_958349165.1 uncultured Actinomyces sp.
GTGCTGGGGAAGCTGAAGTCCTGCTTGTTGCGGGTCTTCACGTCGCCGCCCACGCTGATGGGTTTGATGGTGCATTCGCCCTTCCACTGCACGCCGCCGCTCTTGTTAGGCACGAACGTGTACGGGAGCTTCTGCCCGTTGTGTTCCAGGCACCAGACGGCCGCGCCCTCCATGGTGAAGTCGTCGGTGATGCTGCCCTCCAACGCCCATTCGGGTTCCTCCGAGACCTCGGAATGCCCGTCGAGGTAGTTGTCGGACTCGCTGTCGCCGTCCGGCGCGGTGAGTTTCGCGTTGGTCACGTCCGCGGCGAAGTTGAATTCGTCGGCGCTTTCGCCGATGGTGAGCGTGCCCGAGTCGAGCAGACGCTGTTTGGCTGCCATGATGATCTCCTTACATGGGGTTGAGTGTCGCCTCGTAGGCGGCGAGCGTTCCCGCGCCCGAGAGGTCGAAGCCTGCGGGCTTCGCGGTCCTGAGGTTGATGTCCGCCCGGTGCAGCGCGTCGAGCGTGTCGAGGACGACGCGCAGGCCGGCCTGCTGGGTGTTCGGCGTGCCGGCGACGACGCACAGGGTGATTGTGATGTCGGGCTCGTACGGCTCCCATCCCTCCCAAGCGAGTTCGGGCGGTTCGATCCACACGCTCGCCTTGCCGACCGATGGTTTGACCTCGCTGGGGTCCGTGGTGACCTGGCAGATCAGTTCGGGCGCGGCCTCCAGGATGCGTTGGGTGAGCTGTTCGGTGAGTTCGTCGAGCTTGCTCATGCGATGCCCATTCCCGCTGGGATGCCCGCCGCCCGCAGTTTCGGCCACGCGCTCCGCAGCGGGTCGCTGCTGATCCGGTAGGGTTCCACGCCCGTTTCGGTGACCGCGACGATGCCGTTGCGCGCGTCCTTGCTCTGCCACAAGTCGAGCGCCACGTTGAGCACGCAGTCGTCCAGGATCGGCTGCGGCACCTCGTACCCCTCGATGTACGGGGCGAGGTAGGCGCGGGCCGTGGCGAGCTTGTCGTCCAGTTCGGGAACGTCGTCCGGGTCGAGCGTTCCGGCGAGGCGTTTGAATCGTTCGAGCAGGGGATCGGGTTCGGCCATCAGCTGTCACCCGCCGGCTGGAGCTTGTCGATCTGTTTGCGGATCTCGTTGATGGCCGCGATGACGGTGGGCTGGAAGCTCGGCCCGTAGTCCTCGGGGATGCTGGGGAGCTGGGTCTTCCATTCGACTGCCATGATGGTCTCCTTCCTTGGTGTCAGGCGGTGAACTTGATGGGCATGATGCCCTCGGGCAGGGTCACGCCGTGCGCGGCGTACCCGTACACCGAATAGTCCTTGGACAGGTTCAGGATGTTCTCGTCCTGCAGCTGGAACGGCGCGTTGCCGGACTCCCACACGGTCACGCTCTCCCTGTCGAGGAACGCGGCGGTGCCCGCGACCGCGCCGGGCATGAGCACGACGGGCACGCGCAGCAGGTTGCCGGTGATGTCGGTCGTGTCGATGCTGCCGAGACGGTCCACGCCGGAGCCGGACACGTCCATGAAACGGTTGCCGTCGTCTGTCAGATGCGCGATGCTCTTGAACACGTCGCCGCTGACCCCGAGGAAGTCGATGTTCGTGTTACGGGTCTCGGCCTCGAGGCGCGCGTCGATGATGATGTCGAGCCAGTCGTTCGGCGTCATCGTGGTCAGGGCCTTGTCGGCCGCGATCTTGTCGCCGTCCTCGACTGCCGTGATCGCCCCGTACAGGGCGAGGCGCGTGGCCGACTCGGTGTTGACCGCGTACGCCTTGACCAGGGCTTCGAGCGCCTTGTCCAGGTAGGGGATGCTGGCGCGTTCGATGGTCTGGCGGCTCAGGCTCACGTAGCCGCCGTAGGTCTCGATGTTCACGCTCCGCGTGCCGATCGTGATCTTCCCGTACGGCAGGTAGTCGCCTTCCTTGGCCTGCTTGCCGACCTTGGCGGTGTTGCCGGTGACCAGCGGGTATTCCAGGGTCTGTCCCTCGGCCGGCAATGCGGCGTGGGTGACCAGGTTGGTGATGCGGCGCTTCTGTTCCAGGATGCGCAGCGTCTTGGAGATCCACACGGGCTGCGGCGCGGTGTCCGCGGTGGTCGCGCCGGTGTAGTCGCGGCGCATCATCTGCTCGTATTCGCCGCGCGCCTGCTCGTCGCCCGCGGCCAGCGTCTTGAGCATGTGGCCGAAGCTGCGGAACATGCCGCCCGGAGTATGGCGTGGCTGCGAGCCGGCCATGTCGGACAGGTTGACCTGCAGCTTGCGCAGCAGTTCGGCCTGCTCGTCCTGGCGGGCGATGACGTCTTCGATGGTGGGGTCCATGGGTTTTCCTTTCTGGGTTGATGGGTGCTCGGACCGGTGGTCGGTGAGCTTGGCGTTCTGATACGCGGGCCACGACACAAGGGACGTCTCCAGCAGGCGGACCTTGCGCCGGTGGATGACGTTGTTCTTGTCGCGTTCGGACTCGATGGGGATGAACCCGACGCTGAGCGAGTCGAGCGCGCCCTCGTCGAGCAGGGCGACCGCGTCCCGGCCGCGCTGCGTGTCCGCGATCCTGGCGGTGATGTGCAGGCCGTCGTCACGGCTCTCCGCGTTGACGATCGCGCCGATCAGCTCGCCGTGCTGATAGCAGAGCTTCGCGGTGTCCGCGTCCACGAACTCGCAATCCCTGTCGAACGTCTCGGCCCCGTCCCACGGGTCGTTGTACACGTCGCCGAACGGCACCGCGATGCCCTCGATCGTGCGCCCGTCGCCGGTCTCCGACCGGCGCAAGCGCAGGCCCTTGAATCCCAGGTC
>CATWCG010000316.1:0-2777 GCA_958349165.1 uncultured Actinomyces sp.
TGGCTGTAGGGGTGGGTGGGACGGGAGGCCACGTGGCCTTCCAGTGCCTCCAGGGGCGCCTCGACCGGTTCCGGGCCGTAGCCGAGGATGTCGACCGTGCCGGTGCCGAGCTGGATGCCGCCCACGCCCTTGGTGATCAGGGTGACGCTCAGGCCGGCATCGGCGGCCTTGATCGCGGCGGCCAGGCCGGCCAGGCCGGCGCCAATAACAACGACGTCTCTCATCGAACGACCTCTTCCTTGGCTGCGGGCAGGTGCTCGACGTCGAGCGTGCCCTCGTGAATCCAGGCGTCGAGCACGGCCTGCCTGGCTTGCTTGCCGTACAGGATGGGCCACAGGCCGATCCAGCGGTTCTTGAGGAACAGGCGCAGCAGGCCGTTGGCGCGCGTCGAGTCAATGTCGCCGCGCTCGTGGGCGATTCCGGCGGCGCGCTGGGAGCAGAAGCCACCCTGGCAGGGGCCCATGCCCAGGCGCATCTGGCGGCGGACGTCGTCCAGCTGTCCCTTGGGCAGGGTGTCCATGACGTTTTCGAGCATCGCGCGGGTGGCCATCTCGCATTCGCAGATGATCTGCTCGTGCGTGGGCCCGTCGTTGCGCGACTCGACGTTGTCGAGGCGGTGGCCGATCGTGTAGAGGCGCGCTTCCTTGGCCGCAGGGACGGCTTCGTCGGCGGTTGTGCACGGGCGGTTCTCGCCCATCTCCGAGCACATGATGTCGACGATGCGCTCGGCCATGAGGCGGTAGGTGGTGAGCTTGCCGCCGGCGATGGTGAGCATGCCGTAGACGCCGTCTCGCGAGTTGTGGTCGATGATGCTCATGCCGCGTGCCATGTGGCGGGTGTCGGTCTCCGACACGCGCGAGTCCTTGATGAGGGGGCGCGCGCCCGCCCACGCGTGGACGGCGCGGGCCTTGCGGAAGCCGGGGATCATGGCTTCGCCCGAGTCGAGCATCTGCTGGACCTGGTCGGCGGGGATCGGCAGATTGTCGGCGTCGTCTGACTTGAGGTCGGTGGTGCCGATGATGCACACCGTGTGGTCGGGCACCAGGATGTCGCCGTCTGCGGGCCACACGCAGCGGTTGATGACCGAGTGCGTGAGGCGGTGGTTCATGGCGATCATGATGCCCGCGCCGGCGACGACGTCGACGCCGTGGCAGTCGGCCATGCCCGCGATTGTGCCGGCCCAGGGGCCGCCGCAGTTCAGGACGAAGCCGCATTCGATGCGAACGTCCTCGCCGCCGCGCTCATCGTGGACGATGACCGCACAAATACGATCGCCGTCGCGCTCGATGGTGGTGACGCGGTGGTAGGTCAGGATCTGCGCGCCATAGGCCTGAGCGGAGCGGATCGCGCCCCACGTCATCTGCCACCCGTCGACGGTTCCGTCCTGAACGGCGAATGCGCGCTTGATGCGCGGGTCCAGTCGGGGTTCGCGTCGCAGGGCCTCGGCGATGGAGATTTCTTCCGCCGGCACCTGTGCGGCGGCGGCGCGGGCCAGGAACTGGTCCGCGTACTCCTCGTCGTCGTGTGCGGTCACCACGAAGAGGCCGCCGGTGGCCTCGATGGCGTTGGCGTTGATGCGCTTGACGATCTCGTTTTCTTCTGCGCATTCGGTGGCCGACTCGGGGTCGGAGGCGATGTAGCGCGCACCGGAGTGGAGCAGACCGTGGAAGCGGCCGGAGGTCCCCTGAGCGATGTCGGCCCGGTCGACGAGGACGGCTGAGAAGCCGCGCATCACGACGTCGCGGACGACGCCGGCACCGGTTGATCCGCCACCGATGACGCACACGTCAGTGCGAAGTGTCTTCACCGTGTTATTTCCCTTCACGTCTTCATGAGGATGTGCCTCATTGCGCTTACAATTCTGCCCCACACGCCCCCGTTTGAACGAATTCGCAGACCCCTGTGCACATATGTGCACGCGCTGCGTGCGCCAAAGTGGCATTCGCACTTCCAGCCCCGGAATGACCGGGAAAACCAGGAATTACAACCCGTGATCGTCACGTAAATCGGTGGTTGCGTCGCCGAATTCTCTAGGTGACGCGCGAGCGGCACGAAACCACCTACAGTTAAGGCATGACGAAGACATTGCTCGCACGAGTCCTGGAAACCGCGAACATGGACCCCACCGTGCGTCCCCAAGACGATTTTTACCGCCACGTGAACGGGACCTGGCTGGCGACCCACGAAATTCCGGCCGACCGCCCGATGGATGGAGCCTTCCACGCCCTGCGCGACGCATCCGAAAAATATGCCCGCGCAATTGCCCAGGACGCGGCGGCGGGCATCCTCGATGATGTGGACGCCCAGCGCATCGCGACCCTGTGGACGCAGTTCCTTGACGAGGACGCCATCGATGAGGCCGGCGCCGCCCCTCTGCGCGCCGACCTGGATGTCATCGAGGCGTGCGACACGCGCGCGGAGCTGGCCGAGGCTATGGGCGCGCTCATGCGCGCGGGCATCGGCGGCCTGGTGGGCGCCTACGTGGGCACCGACCCGCACGACTCCTCCTCCTACATGGTCTCCCTGGTCCAGTCCGGCATCGGACTGCCCGACGAGGCCTACTACCGCGAGGACGACTACGAGCCGATCCGCCAGGCCTACGTCGCCCACACCGGGCGCCTCCTGTCGCTGGCGGGCATGCCCGACCCCGACGGCGCGGCGAAGCGCATCATGGCCTTGGAGACGGCCCTGGCCTCGCACCACCGCGACTCGGTCTCCAACCGCGACCCCCTCCTGTCCGACAACCCGACCCTGTGGAGCGAGCTCACGACGCTCGC
>CATWCG010000317.1:0-2760 GCA_958349165.1 uncultured Actinomyces sp.
GTTGTAGAGGCCGCGCTTGGGGGTGAGGCGCCCGTTCGAGGGCGCGCACTCGAGGGCGGCCTCGCTGTATCCGCCGGCCGCCTTGTCGCGGGCGACCTTCATGCGGATGAACCAGGTCGCGGACTTTCCGGGTTCGACGGTGGTGCCCTGGGTGAGGACGTAGGTGGCGGCGCGGTTTTGCGCGCGTGCGCTGCGCAGGCCATCAAGAGAGGTGGCGATCGCTGCGGAGCGCAGGGTGAGGCCGGGCGCGAAGGCCGGGGTGTCGACGAGGCGGCCGGTCGTGCCAGCGATCGTGCCGTCGTTCGTGGCGGTCACGCGGTAGGTGACGGTGATCGTATCGCCCGAGGCGCCCTCGATGCTTTCGACGGTCTTGTCGATGCGCAGCTTGGGGGCCTGCTGCTGGATCGTGAAGTTGCAGGTGATGGGCACGGCGGCGGGGGACGAGGCCGGGGCGACCTGGGAGAAGTCGACGCCGCCCGTGTCGGGGTCGCGCGTGACGTTGACGGCCTCGCCGATGCCGTTCACGCAGCTGATGTCGGTGAGTTCCCAGCGCGCCGAGTTCGGGTCGTCGGAGACTTTCCAGGGGCCGAAGTAGCCGGGTTCACCGAAGCGCAGGGGGCGGCGTCCGGGGATGCGCGGGCCGGTCTCGGCGATGACGAACTGGGAGTATCCGGGGATGAAGGCCTGGTATCCCGAGGTCACGGTGCCGTCCGCGCCGTAGCCCGTGGGGGTCAGGGGGCTGTCCTCGAAGGAGGACCAGTCGACGAAACCGGAGGCGTTCTCAGCGTTTTTCAAAGGCTCGCCCGTGGGCGACACGAAGTCGCCGATGCCCAGCGTCGTGAAGTTGAAGGAGGGGATTCTACCGCCGATCACCTCGGACTGCGGGGTCACGGTCTTCGCGATGCGGATGTAGCGCTCCTGGCTGAAGGTGGCGTACAGGCACCCGAAGGAGGACTTGTTTTCCTTCGAGGTGAAGGTGGAGACGGGGGTGACGCCTTCGGGCGGAGTCTCCGGGCACGTGCCGTCGGCGCTGGGGGTGAAGCCGGAGAGGACGAGGCGGTGCGGGATGCCGTCGATCGTCACCGTCTTGTTCGAGGTGGTCCGCGAGATCGTCAGCACGTCATCCGAATTGGGGCTCCGGTCGGGCGTGCCCGCGGCGTCCGGGTAGGCGGCCGGGTTGTTCGTGTAGATGTCGCGATTGCCTCGCCCCTTGCCGACGTGGCGGTAGCAGTACCAGACGCCGGGTCCGGCGTCGCGGTTGAGGGCGGCGTAGGGCGCGTTCGCGGGGCAGGAGGCCGGCCCGCTGGCGCGCGAGGCGAGCATGTAGGCGCCCTCGTCGCTCAGGGCGGCGGTGGTGTCGGTGTCGTCCTCGGTCTCTTCCTGGTCGAAGGGGAAGGAGTCCTCGATGCCGCCGATGGTGACGTCGATCGTCGAGTGGACCCACTTGTTGGCCGAGTGGACCTGGAAGTTGTTGTGCCGCACGGTACCGAGGAGGAAGGGCTGGCCGATGGGGACGTTGCCGGGGTTGTTCGGCTTGTATCCCAGGGCGTTGGTGTCCTGCGGCGAGATGACGCCGGCGCTGGCGGGGTTGGCGGCGGGTAGGCCGCGCGCGATGTAGGTCCAGTAGTCACCGGCGGCGACGCCCGCGTCCAGCATCGGCTGGGCGACTCCTGCCTGGAGGGGGGCCGAGGACTGGGCTGGGTCTGCCGCATCGTAGGGGCCCGCGCCGCGCACGGTTCCGACGTAGGCGTTGTCGGGTACGTTCGTCGTGCGGTCTGTGGCCGAGCCGTTGATGGTGGCCGCGCCGAGGCGGCCGGCAGATGAGGTGACCGGGACGGTGCCGCCGCCGGGTGTTTCCAGGGTCGCGTCGGCGTCGGCGCGCTCGGGGGCGACGAGGCCGACGAGGGCCGCGGCGGTAGCGAGGAGGAGGGCGGACAGTGTGCGTGCGACGGCGCGACGAGGCCGGGGTTCGGTCTGCGCGTCCGTGGCGCGGCGGGAGCGGGCGCCGCAGGGGTGGTGCTCCACGAGCCCTCCAGGGTGTTTGACAGTTACTCACCGACTCTAGCGTAGATACGCGCAAGCGCGCGGGTGAGCTTGCTCGCTCAGGCCCGCGCGCTCGCGCGTATCGGGTGGCCGCTCGCGGCCACGCAACGAGGCCGCTTACTGCTTGCCGCGTTCCTCGAGCATCTTCTTCAGGGCGGCGGTGCGGCCCGCGTCGATCTCCTCGTCGGTGATCTGTTCGGCGGAGGTCAGCAGGTCGGTGGTCCGCGCGGCTGGCGGCGCGTCGCCGGACCCGGCACCGCCGGGCTCTCCAGCAGCACCGGCACCACCAGCGCCGCCGGCACCACCGGCACCGCTGGACTCAGCGGCCGCAGCGGACTCGGCCCCGGCCTCGTCCCCCGAATCAGCGGAGGCGAGCGCGCCGACGGCACCACCCTCAACCGCCTGCGGGTCCTCGTCCTTGCGCGTGCGCGAGCGCAGCCAGATGACGGCGGCGACGAGCAGGATGAGGGCGACGGCCGCCAGGACGGCGATCATCCAGGGTTTCATGATGGAGCCCTTGACCTGCGCGGCTTCGGCGGCGACGGCGTCGTCGTCCATGGGGACGCGCTCGCCGGTGACGAGGAGGCGGTGGGTGTTGATGCCGTAGGGCGTGCAGGTGATGAGGGTGGCCAGGTCCTTGCCGTCGACTTTGTTGAGGGATTCGGTTTCGGTGGGCAGGACGACGCGGATGTCGGTGACCTGGTACTTGAGGTGGCG
>CATWCG010000318.1:0-2758 GCA_958349165.1 uncultured Actinomyces sp.
CGCACTGGGTCAGCACGGTGTGAACATCGTCGAGTTCACCAAGGCGTACAACGCGGCCACCGAATCGCAGCGCGGAAACATCATCCCCGTTGAGATCACCGTCTACGAGGATCGCTCCTTCACGTTCGTCCTCAAGACCCCGCCCGCCGCCGAGCTCATCAAGAAGGCTGCTGGCGTCCAGAAGGGCTCCGGCACCCCGAACACCGCCAAGGTTGGTTCGATCACCATGGCTCAGGCTCGCGAGATCGGCGAGGCCAAGATGGCCGACCTGAACGCGAACGACATCGAGGCCGCCGCCAAGATCATCGCCGGCACCGCCCGCTCCATGGGCATTACGGTCGAGGACTGACACCAACCAACCCCCCCGTGGTAGGGCAGGCGCTGCCCGACACCCACGACTGCAAGGAGAAGAAGCAGAATGACCAAGCGCTCCAAGAGCTACCGCGCAGCGGCCGAGAAGGTCCACGCGGACGTGCTGTACACCCCCTTCGAGGCCATGAAGCTGGCCAAGGAGACCACCGTCACCAAGTTCGATTCGACCGTTGAGGTCGTCTTCCGACTCGGTGTCGATCCCCGCCAGGCGGACCAGATGGTCCGTGGCACCGTTTCCCTGCCGCACGGCACCGGCAAGACCGCCCGGGTCTTGGTCTTCGCCGTTGGTCCGCGCGCTCAGGAAGCGATCGACGCAGGCGCCGACGAGGTCGGCGGCGACGAGCTCATCGAGAAGGTCGCCAAGGGCTACACCGACTTCGATGTCGCCGTTGCTACCCCCGACCTCATGGGCAAGGTTGGCCGCCTCGGCCGCGTCCTCGGCCCCCGTGGCCTCATGCCGAACCCCAAGACGGGCACCGTGACCATGGACGTCGCGAAGGCCGTCAAGGAGATCAAGGGTGGTCGTATCGAGTTCCGCGTCGACAAGCACGCCAACCTGGCGTTCATCGTCGGCAAGGCCTCCTTCACCGCCGAGCAGCTGACCGAGAACTACGCCGCCGTTCTGGACGAGGTTCTGCGTCTCAAGCCGACCTCCTCGAAGGGTCGTTACCTGATCAAGGGCTCCGTCGCCACGACGATGGGCCCCGGCATCCCGCTGGATGTCACCAAGGTCAAGGACCTGCTCGAGAAGTGAGCTCAGCTCGCTGACGAAGCGATCCGGGTCCCCGCGCAGCGCTGCTGCGCGGGGACCGCTTCGTCTTTGTTGCGTCGACATGTACGCGTGTGCCAGGCAGAAGCGTCGCGGCGGCCCTGAGAGCATACTGACTGCCCTGTGAGTGCGCGAGAGCGGATTGCGCGGCGCTCGCCGGAGTACGCAACCCCTGCCTCGTCTGTGAAACGCGCCGCCATGCTTGCGTGCGCCTGCCCGCCCTGTTAAGCTGATCCGTGCCGAAGACCGTTGGTGTCCACGCTAGTGGAGGAAAATCCAACGCAGGTGAGTGAGCAGCCCCGCTGCAACCGAGCGTACGCCCGACACGAACCTGCGTGTCGGGTTTTTTCTTACCTGCGGTCACGTATCTGGAAGGAGGACCATGGCGAAGTCCGACAAGGTGGCAGCAGTTGCCGAGCTCGTGGAGCGTTTCCGCGCAGCCGACGCTGTCCTGCTGACCGAGTACCGCGGCCTGACCGTCGGCCAGCTCAAGCAGCTGCGTCGCGGCCTGGGCGAGAACGCGACCTACGCCGTGGCAAAGAACACGCTGGCGCGCCTGGCGGCCAAGGAGGTCGGCCTCGACTTCCTGGCTGAGGACCTCAAGGGTCCCACGGCCATCGCTTTCGTCTCCGGCGAGCCCGTCGAGGCCGCCAAGACCCTGCGTGATTTTGCTAAGGACAACCCCGCCCTCGTGCTGAAGTCCGGCGCGATGGACGGCGCTCAGCTGAGCGCCGAGGGTGTCAAGAAGCTTGCCGATCTCGAGTCCCGCGAGGTCCTGCTGGCCAAGGCCGCAGGCGTCCTCAAGGCCAAGATTGGTCAGGCGGCGTTCGCATTCAACGCTCTGCCCGTCAAGGCAGTGCGCACCATCGATGCTCTGCGCGAAAAGCAGCAGGGCGAGGCGGCCTGACGAGACAGGCCATGTTTCACACCGCCACCCGGGCTGCGTGAAACACCCCAACAATCTGCACTCGTGCAGGCCAATTAGGAAGGATGCCACTCATGGCTAAGCTCTCCAATGACGAGCTCATCGCAGCTTTCAAGGAAATGACCCTCATCGAGCTCTCCGACTTCGTGAAGCTCTTCGAGGAGACCTTCGACGTTGAGGCCGCTGCCCCCGCAGCCGTCGCCGTTGCCGCCCCGGCCGCCGACGCCCCCGCCGAGGAAGAGAAGGACGAGTTCGAGGTCGTCCTCGAGTCCGCCGGTGAGAAGAAGATCGCCGTCGTCAAGGTCGTCAAGAACCTGGCCGGCCTGGGCCTCAAGGAAGCCAAGGACCTGGTTGACTCCGCGCCCTCCACCATCTTCCCCGCCGCGAAGAAGGAAGACGCCGAGAAGGCCAAGGCTGAGATCGAAGAGGCCGGCGGCAAGGTCACCCTTAAGTGACTTTCCCCGTCTGAATCGTTCAGACTCTTCCACCCGACTGGGTGGGCGAAACCCCGTCCCGCATCCGCGGGGCGGGGTTTGTGCATGCGTGGGAGCGCGTCATGTTGCTTGTGGCGCTGCTGGTGTTCCGGGCGCCTTCGGGCCCGGTCGCCCGCGAGATCGCCACATGCGAGCCTGACGGTTCGGAGTGGTCGATCTCGAAGCCCGCCCGTGCCCTCCGGACCCTCCGGCGCCCTC
>CATWCG010000319.1:0-2754 GCA_958349165.1 uncultured Actinomyces sp.
TCTGAGTGTCACCCTCATCACCAAGGGTGTGGGCGGTATTCAGCTCGGCACAGGCACGGTCGATATCCTCGGCTACGGCCCCGACCTGATCGATAAGCCTCTCGAGGCGCTGGAAGCCCATGTCGCCTCGCGTCCCACGCACCCCTACGCGCACGTCACCCCGGCTCACGTCGGTGCGTCCGTCGCGTGGCTGCGCGACACGGTTGGCCCAGACGCCCTCATCGGCGACGAGACGCGCAACGTGCGCATCCCCACCGGCGTCGGCGCGCTGCGCCCCACCTGCCTGATCCCGCCCTCCATGGAGGCCGGTATCCCTCAGGCGGGTGCCCGCTACGCCATCGTGGGACTGAAGCGACTCAAGGACTTCTACCCCAGCCTCGTCGCCGAGAACCTGTCGCGTCAGACCGGCCCCGACGGCGCCCCCATCAAGGCCCGCGCCCTGAGCGTCGACTACGTCGTGCGCGATGGGGAGGTCGACTCCGTGGGAACCGTGCACGCGCGCAGCCTCGACCACGAGGAGAACCGCGCGCGCCTGGCCGCCCAGATTCGTCCCCTCCTGGAAGAGGGCGAGATCGTGGGCCTGCCCGCGGTCCTCGGCCTCGACGATCCGGGAGCGTGGCGGGACCTGGCGGACAAGCTCGGACACCCGGTCTTCGAGATCCCGGTCCAGCCCCCGTCGGTGCCCGGCATGCGCCTGAACGCACTGCTGACTCGCATGGCGAGCGCCAAGGCGCGCGTCATCCTCGGCTCGCCCCTCAAGGCCCTGCACACCGCCGACGGGCGCGTTCAGGCCGTCGAGTACGCCAGCGCAGGACGGGCCACCCGCGTCGAGACCCGCGCCGTCATCCTGGCGGCCGGCGGCTTCGAGTCCGGCGCCCTGGAGATGGACTCCTATGGCGTCGTGCGCGACACCGTGTGTGGCCTGCCTGTCATGGGCCCCACCGGTCAGCTGCTGCACGCCGACTTCTGGGGCGAGGAACAGCCCCTGTTCCTGGCCGGCCTGGCCGTCGACGACTCGATGCGCGTCGTCGACGAAAACGGCAAGGCCGTGTACACCAACCTGTTTGCCGCTGGCGGCAACCTGGCCGGCGCCACCCGCTGGCGCGAAAAGAGCGGTGAAGGCATCGCTCTGGCCAGTGCCCTGGCCGCCGTCGACGCGATCGTGGAGGAGCTGAAATGACCCTGGACATGTCAACGCTGATGGGACCGGGCGTGGAAGAAACCGACGTGTTTGCCCTGGAGGGCGACGCCGCGCTGCGCGCCAGTCTGGATGCCTGCGTCAAGTGCACGATCTGCGAGACCCAGTGCCCCGTCATGCGCGTCACCGACCTGTTTGGCGGCCCGAAGTACTCCGGCCCGCAGGCCGAGCGCTTCCGCAAGGACGGGCAGATGGTCGATAAGTCCATCGACTACTGCTCCTCGTGCGGCACCTGCTCGCTCGTGTGCCCCCAGGGCGTGAAGGTCACCGAGATCATCCACCACAGGCGCACCGCCATGAAGGAAGCGCACGGCATCCCCATGCGCGACCGCCTCATCGGGCGAACCTCGCTGATTGGCACCATGATGACCCCGGTCGCCCCCATCGCGAACTGGGCGCTCGACGTCAAGCCGATCCGCGTGGCGATGGAGGCCATCATTGGCGTGCACCGCTCCGCGCCGATGCCGCGCGCCTACGGGCGCACGTTCGAGGGCTGGTTCAAGAAGCACAAGCCGCTGCCGAACTCCGGCACGCGCGGCCAGGTGATCTTCTTCCACGGCTGCGCCGGCCAGTACTTCGAGGTCGAGACCTCGATCCACTCGGTCATGGTCCTCGAGCACCTCGGCTACGAGGTCCTGGTCCCCAAGCACGGGTGCTGCGGCCTGGCCCTGCAGTCCAACGGCCTGTACAAGGACGCGCGCAAGTACGTCTCGAAGCTGACGAACGACCTGCGCAGCGTCAACCGTGATGCCCCGATCATCTCCGCGTCGGGCTCGTGCGCGGGCATGCTGCGCCACGAGGCGCACGAGATCCTGGAGATGGACACGCCCGAGCTGACGGATGTGGGTTCGCGTATGTGGGACATCAGCGAATTCCTGCTGCACCTGTACGACAAGGGCGAGCTGGACACGAACTTCCAGCGCATCGACGTCACCATCCCGTACCACGCGCCCTGCCAGGTCAAGTCCCAGGGGCTGGGCAAGCCGGCCATCGAGCTGATGAGCCTGATTCCCGGCGTGACCGTCAAGGATTCCGAGCAGCCCTGCTGTGGCATTGCGGGTACCTACGGCATGAAGAAGGAGAAGTACGCGATCGCCCAGGCCGTGGGCGCCCCCGTCTTTGACTTCATCAAGCAGGTCAACGCCGAGCTGGCGGCCTGCGACACGGAGACGTGCCGCTGGCAGCTGCGCACGGCCACGGGCGCGAACGTCGTCCACCCGATCTGGCTGATCCACAAGGCATACGGCCTGCCCAACGGCTGAGACACCAGCAGAGTGTCCCCGGGCGCGCACGACGGTGCATGCCCGGGGATATTACTGTTGGGCCATGAGCAATTCTCGTCGCGTCGTCGTCACTGGAGCCTCCACCGGAATCGGGCAGGCGACCGCCCGCCTGTTGGCGCAGCGAGGGTGGAGCGTCGTCGCCGTGGCGAGGCGCCGCGAGCGCCTGGAGGCCCTCGCCGCTGAGATTGACTGCGAATACTGGGCGGCCGACCTGACCGATGAGGCGCAGGTGGAGGAGATGGCCGCCCACGTCCTGGAGGGTGGCCCCGTGGA
>CATWCG010000320.1:0-2744 GCA_958349165.1 uncultured Actinomyces sp.
ACCGCGCGGTCATCCCCGTGTCGCTGCTGCTCGGGTCGGCGCTCATGATCGTCATTGATACGCTCGCGCGTTCCCTGTCGGCCTCGGAGATCCCCATTTCGATCCTGACGGCCATCATCGGCGCGCCCTTCTTTATCGTGCTGCTGCGCCGGACGGGGGGAGCGCGATGATCAGCGTCGAAAACGCGACCTTCACGTACCCGGGCGCCCCCTCCCCGATCCTGACGAATGTGTCCTTCGAGGTGCCCGAGCGCTCGCTCCTGGCGATCCTGGGGCCAAACGGCGCGGGAAAGACGACGCTGCTACGCACGATGATCGGCCTGCAGAAGTGGGATAGCGGCCGCACGCTCATCGACGGCACCCCCATTTCGTCGATGTCGACCCGGGCGCTGGGCCGCGTCCTGTCCTACGTTCCGCAGGCACGCAACGCCTCGAACGTGGCGCTCACCGGCCTCGAGATGGTCATGGTCGGACGCGCCCCCCACATGCGCACCCTCGCCCAGCCGGGAGCCCGCGAGGAGCGCATGGCCCGCGACGTCCTCGACGAGGTGGGTGCCGCCCACCTGGCCGAAATGCCCTGCGCGACCATGTCTGGCGGCCAGTTCCAGATGATCCTCATCGCCCGGGCACTGGTTGCCGACCCGCGTGTCCTCGTGCTCGACGAGCCGGAGACGGGCCTCGATTTCCGCAACCAGCTGATCGTCCTGGGACTCCTCGAGCGCCTCGTGAGGGACCGGGGCCTCGCCGTCATCATGAACACGCACTACCCGGCGCATGCCCTGCGCGTCGCGGATCAGGTCGCGCTTTTCTCCTCCACGCACGAGGCCGTGGTCGGTCCCGCCTCCTCCGTCATGAACGCGGACACCCTCGCTCGCGTCTTCGGGGTGGACGTGGCGATCGGGAGCGTGGCCTTCGAGGGCGAGGACGTGCGGGCGATCGTCCCGGTTCGCCTGAGCGCAGACAAGTAGCGCCGCCACACCGACAACTACTTCATCACGTTTTCGCAGGTCAGACACATTTTGTGAACAAGTGCGGTACCGTAAGAATGTGATTCCACACGCTGCGCGCGGGTGCGTGAGAGACGCCGGGCGCGCGGGCGGGATCGCGTCGGTCTCCGCAGGCGGGACCGACCGGTGCCCCAGCGTTGGGGCGAACACGAAGGAGGGCCCATGGCTACCGGGACCATCAAGTGGTTCAACGACGCCAAAGGCTTCGGATTCATTACTCCTGATGACGAGTCCGGCGACGTCTTCGTGCACTATTCAAACATCATCGGCCAATCTGGGCGCCGCACTCTTCTGGAGGGCGAGAGGGTCGAATATGAGGCGATCGAGGGGCCGAAGGGCCTCCAAGCCATGAATGTGGCACGAGCCGCGTGACACTGTGTGCCCGGGTGGATGATCCACTCGGGCACACTTGTTTGAAGCGACACGTTGTCCACTCGTCTCGCTCATCATTTTCTCCTTGAGAAAACAGCTTTTTAACAGGTTTTTACGATGCCTGTGCAGTCGCTTACAAGGGCTTGCGCGGTATAGACCGCGCGGTTACTTCACCGTAGAATTGGTGGTGCACCAACGGGGGCGACCACAAGTCGGCCCCGTTTTTTGATGCGGTCGCCCACCCGGGCGACGCGGGCCCACTGGCCCACACAACACGCTGGCGTGCGGGGCGCGCTTCGCGCATCCGTGCGAAGACACTCATAAGGAGAACCCCATGAACAACATCGTCAAGGCCGAAACCGCCCCCACCATGTCCCAGGCCACCACCTCGGCTTCCGTCCTGATCGCCCTCATCGTCGTTCTCGCGGGCCTCGGCATGGCCGCCGCCCTCCAGGTCGGCTCCGTTGCTTCGGTGGTTCTCGCCGTCGTCGTCGCCCTGACCGCCCTCATCGTCTCCCCCGCGATCCTCTCGATCGCTCGCACCCGCGCCTGAGCCTATGCGGGGCGCGTGAACGACACGCGCCCCACCCCCGCCAGCGTGACACCACAGAGGTGTCGCGCTTTTTCTTTTGGTTAAAGGACAAAACGTGTCGGCTTCGTGGCGGCTTTTCGGCTTGCTGGTGCGGGAAAATCAACATTGACGCTTGGCCGGGTGCGGACACTCGGTGTCATGTGGACAGCACGCCAACGCCGACGGTGTTCATCATGCGAAGCCTCTGATACGCCACCGGCTGCGCCACCAACGCCACCAGCGGCGGCACATGACTCCGATCGGGCGGGCTGTCCAAGAATTTCGCATGCAATTCCCCCGCCCCTGTGTCAAGTCAAACATTCACATCGTTGGAATTGCAACGTTTGTAGATACTGTTGAACATTCAGCTAATCGAATTGCATGCGAAACTGCTTCGAGCGAGCGCTAGCAACGCGCACGTGGGCCCGCTAACTCGCACGTTAACCGGCTAATGCGAGCCTGGGCCTTCTCATTCGCACGTTAACCCGCTGATGCGAGCGTGGGCAGCCCCGCCCAGACACGGAATAGCGGGTTGACGTGCGAAATAGCTGGTTAGCGCACGCAATAGCGGGTTCGCGCTCACATCTCAGGGGTGAATGTGCGAGCGGCGCGCGAGGCAAAGCGCCGTTGTGTCCACAACGCAGACCACCTCACCCTCGACTGCCCATTGTCGGCGTTTATCACCGAGATGGTCTGCACGTTGGGCGCGACACCGCCCCGAACCGCGACCACACCACCACCAAACGGGGGGAATTGCACCAATAGAGGCGCGACACGCCGGCGACACGCCGAAGG
>CATWCG010000321.1:0-2738 GCA_958349165.1 uncultured Actinomyces sp.
AGGACGACGGAGATCGCGACCATGGCCAGACCCAGGAGAGAGACGGCGACTGCCCGGCGCACGGTCGAGGTGGGGATGCGCCGGCCGAAGGTCTCGATGTCGCGGTCGCCTCGGGCCTCGGCGATGACGGCCAGGACCAGCACCGCGAAGGTCGTCACCTTCACGCCACCCGCCGTGGATGCAGAGCCGCCGCCGATCATCATGAGGATGTCCTGAACGAAGTGGGTCTGCGACTGCATCGACCCCACGTCCAAGGCGGACAGGCCCGAGGACCGCGAATTCACGCCCGCCAGCATGGCGTTGAGGATCTTCGAGGGGGTGTCAATGGAACCCAGCGTCGCCGGGTTATGCCACTCGGTGAGCGCCAGGGCGAGGGCGCCGACGAACGCCAAGATCAGGTAGGTGGCCAGCGTCAGCTTCGTGTGCAGGCGCCAGCGGCGCGGGCTGCGCAGATTCTTCGCGACGTCCATGATGACGGGGAAGCCGATCGCGCCCACGGTCGTACCCAAGATGATGGGGATCAACATCCACCAGTCCGTGACGTGCGGGGCGAGACCCTCGGGCAGGATCACGAAGCCAGCGTTGTTGAACACCGAAATCGCCATGAAAACGGCGTCCCACACCGCGCCCACGGGATCGATGCCCATCGCGAGGAAGCGGGGCAGGAACATGATGGCCAGGAGCGCCTGCATCGTCAGGGAGGTCGCGATGACGGCCTTGAGGAGGGTGGAGATCTGCCCCATGGCGCCGGTCCCGGTTTCCTGCGTGGCGAGCATGCGCTGGGTCAGGCCCAGGTGGCGGGACACGGCGAAGCCGAGGATCGAGGCGAGCGTCATGACGCCCAGGCCGCCGACGACGATGCCCGCCGCGATGACGGCCTGCCCGAAAGGCGACCAGTAGGTGGCAGTATCGACGGTGGTGAGACCTGTCACACAAACGGCGGAGACGGCCGTGAAGAGCACGTCGACGAAAGGTGCGGACGTGTCGGTCGCGGACGCGATGGGCAGCATGAGCAGGAGGGTGATGACCCCGATGATGAGCGCGAAGGTGCTCAGAGCCAGGCGCGCCGGCGAATAACGGGCCTGGCGCGACAGCCACGCGCGCACGCGCTGGGCGCGCGAGCTGGGGACCTGGGGGTGAGGCCCCCTCGGACCACCCGGGACCTGCCGCACGACGGGGGAGGGCTGAGGGGTCAGGGCTTCCTCTGAAATCGCGTGGGACGAGGCCGTGGCGCGCCCGCGGATCAGGGACCTCGTCGCGCCGGACTCCGTGCGCAGGCGAGGCTTTCCTACTCGCGGCGTGCGCCCCTTGCGTGCCCGTCCCATCGAAGCTCCTTAACGACTCTGCAACAAAACTGGATAAAGTTGCAGTTTCCATGCGGTTGGGCAGTAGTATATTTCGTGAGGCTACGTAAGCGGTGAACGAACGGGTTTAGCGCGCCTCGCGAGCATACTGGGAGTCATTAATGGAACAGCAGTCGGCGCCGCGCTTTATGACTGTCACGGAAGTGGCGGACATCATGCGCGTCTCTAAAATGACTGTGTACCGGTTGATTCACAGTGGCGAAATGCCCGCGATCCGCGTCGGAAAGAGCTTCCGAGTCCCCGAGGTCGCGGTCGCCCAGATGATCCAGGCCGGTATGGCGGATCACTCCGGTGGCCAGGCTCGCGTCATTGGCGGGTAGTATAGGCACGATGTGCCCGCTCCGGGCACCCATCATCAACCAGCGGTAGTACCTCTGCCGCCCACACTACGAGGGAGGAACCCCATGGGCTCCGTCATCAAGAAGCGCCGTAAGCGCATGGCGAAGAAGAAGCACCGCAAGCTCCTGCGTAAGACGCGTCACCAGCGTCGCAACAAGAAGTGAGCGAGCGGAGGCCCGGCCATCTGGTCGGGCCTCTCGTGTGCCCAGGCCCCTATACTTGTGGCTTATGGACCGCACCATCATTCACGTCATGCGCCACGGCGAAGTGGACAACCCCGACGGCGTCTTGTACGGCAGGCTTCCCGGTTTTGGGCTGACGGAGCTCGGGCATCAGATGGCCGCACGCGCCGCACAGTACCTGGTGGAATCGGGTGCGGATATCGCTCGCGTCATCTCCTCGCCGCTGCTGCGCGCACAGCTGACGGCGGCGCCGACAGCAGCCGCCTACGGGCTGAGCATCGCCTCGGATCCCCGCCTCATCGAATCCGACAACGTGTTCGAGGGGCTCCCGGTCAACTCCCATCGCGCGATGCTGGCCAACCCCAAGTACTACAAGTACTACTGCAACCCGCTGCGTCCCTCGTGGGGCGAACCCTACCGCGACGTCGCGTCCCGCATGAGCGCGGCCCTGTCCTCGGCGCTGCGCGAGGCTCGGGGGCGCGAGGCGCTGGTCGTGTCCCATCAGAACCCGATCGTGACGCTGACGCGCTTCGTGAACGGCCAGCCGCTGGCGCACTCGCCCAAGTCGCGGCACTGCTCGCTGGCCTCCATCACGTCCTTCATTTTCTCGGGCGCCACGCTCGTGGGGACCTCCTACGCGGAGCCCGCCGCGGACCTGGTCGCCCTGGCGAAGGACATGACGCCGGGCGACTCTGCCGCCGACCTGCGCCGTTAGCTGTCGGACCCGGTCGCGTCCCCGTCTGAGGCGTCCTCGCCCCGCTCGCGCTTGCGTCGCTCCTCCTCGCGGCGCTTGCGCTGAATGTCGCGCTCGAGGCGGAAGAGGAACTCGGGGTCGTCGTCCGGCGCCGAGGGG
>CATWCG010000322.1:0-2733 GCA_958349165.1 uncultured Actinomyces sp.
TCAAGGGCGCCGCCCTGGCCTCCTACCCGCAGATCGGCACTTTCTTCGCACAGAGTGCCACGCCCTCGTTCGCGCCCGACCTGGCCGCCGCGCTCAAGGACGCGGGCATCCCCATCCACTCGATCGGCCCGACCCGCACCCAGGGTGTTCTCTACTACGAGCGCGTCACCCTCCCCACCGGCGAGGACACCCCCGCGGGCGACAACGCTGCGGGCGACAACGCTGGGGGCAACAATGCTGGGGGCGACAACGCTGCTGCCCCCGGCGGCCTGGCCTTCGCGGGCGACGAGGCCGCGACCGAGGCCCAGGCCGGCGCCGAGGAGCGAATCTTCAACTGGGGTGCCGAGACCATGCACGCGCGGGAGGCCGGGGCCGTGTCCGTGGAACGCGCCCCCGTGACCGTCGCCGTCGTGGACTCGGGCGTCGAGGACACGCACCCCGACCTGGAGGGGCGCGTGGATACGCAGCGCTCCGTGAAGTGCTCGGTGAATGGCGTCGCTACGCAGGACTTCTACGGCTGGCGCGACGAGTTCTACCACGGCACGCACGTCGCGGGCATCATCGCCGCCAACCACAATGACATCGGCATTGACGGCATCGCGCCCCAGGCGACGATCGTGGCGATTCAGGCCACGAACGATAATCGCCTCATCTACCCCGAATACGTGACCTGCGCGTTCATGTGGGCGGCCGATCACGGGGTGGACATCGTCAACAACTCCTACTCGATGGATCCGTGGGTCTACTGGAGCCCGACGGACCCGGAGCAGGCTGCGGGCCTGGAGGCGGCGACGCGCTCGATTCACTACGCGCAGGGCAGGGGCCTGGCGGTCATCGCCGCTGCCGGTAACGAGGGGGTGAGCATCGACAACCCCACGATCGATAACGGTTCTCCCACAGATGCCGCCACGCCGACCAAGGGCCGCACCGTCGAGGGAGGTATCCGCGTGCCCTCCATGATCGACGGCGTCGCGCAGGTGAGCGCGGTCGGCCAGGCGTACAACGTGAAGCCGGGCATGTCCTTGGCGCGCGCCGATTTTTCTAACTACGGCACGACGATCGACTTCGCGGCGCCCGGCGACCAGATTTATTCGACCGCGCCGCTGCTGTTCTACCTGAGCGGCTACGCGGTCGCCGACGGCACGTCCATGGCGACGCCGCACGTGTCGGGTGTCGCCGCGCTCATCAAGTCGGTGCACCCCGAGTACACGGGCGCGCAGGTTATCGACCTGATGAAGACGCAGGCGGCGCGCAACTACGGGGAGCTGAACGCGCCCTGGGACGGCAAGGAATACCGAGGCAACGGCTTCCTGGACGCTCTCGACGCCGTCCTGAAAGACCAGCCCAGGCCCGTGATCGGCCAGATCGAGTACTCGAGGGATGGGACGGCGTGGGCGCCGCTGGACGGCCAGGAGCTCTCCGGTTCCGTCTCGGTGCGCGCGACGGTGGGCGGGCCCGTGACCTCGGCGCGAATGCTGGTGGGCGGCGGCGAGGTCGCCGCCGCAACGGGCGCGGGAGAGCTGACGGGCGGCGTCGTGACGCTGCGGGCGGACGGCGTGGATGTCTCGGCTCTGTCGGGGGAGCAGGTCGTTCGGGTCGAGGCCTCGGGCCGCAACCCGGATCCGCGCGCCGACGACGACGCGGCCTCCTCCGCGGCCTTCACGGTCGCCTCGGGCGGCGAGGGTACGCACGAGGCCGTGGCCGGTCAGTGGGTCTCGGATTCGCTGGGCTGGTGGTGGCGGAATGCCGACGGCACGTACCCGGCGTCGACGTCGATGCGTATTGGAGGCGAGCTGTACCGTTTCGATGCGCGCGGCTACATGGTGACCGGCTGGGTGAGCGAGGGCGGCCGGTGGTACTACCACGGTGCCTCCGGTGCGCAGGCGTCGGGCTGGGTGAGCGTGGGCGGCGCCTGGTATTACCTGGATCCGGTCTCCGGCGCCATGGCCTCGGGCTGGGTCAACCTGGAGGGCACGTGGTACTACCTGAACGCGTCGGGTGCGATGCGCACCGGCTGGTTGCACGATGGCTCCGCCTGGTACTACCTGCGTGCCTCCGGGGCGATGGCCACCGGCTGGGTGTTGGACGGGGGCTCCTGGTACTACCTGGACGCGTCTGGGGCGATGGCTACCGGTTCGCGGGTGATCGACGGAGTGTCCTACGTCTTCGACCCGTCGGGTCGCATGCTCTAGGCGCGGCTCGCGGCCTGCCCGCCCGACCCGGGGCGGACAGGAGTCGGGGCTGATGGTGGAGGGGCCGCGCGTCGCGCGGCCCCTCCCATTGTTGGCGCGTGCGCGCAGGTGTTGGCGGGTTTTAGCTGCTCTGAATTGTCGATGGTGACAAACTTTAGGAAGATAGTCCTACGCGTGTACGTTGCCGTGCTCGCGATTGTGATAACCGAAAGTTGAGGAACCATGCGCCGCAACGCTGCACGCATCGGGCTCGTCGGAGTCCTCGCCCTCTCGATGGGCGTGGCCACCGCGACCGCTCCACCCGCCAGAGCCGATGACCCCACGTCGCTGATAGCCCCCGCCCGAAGTAGCGCGGGCCTGATGAACTACGCGATTAACCTGAGTCCGGGGGCCAGCCCCGCCGAGCTGGAGAGGGCCCTCGCCCTCGTCCCGAGCGCCCACGGCGTCGCCCTGGCCTCCTACCAGCAGATCGGCACCTTCTTCGCTCAGAGCGAGTCGGCCTCGTTCGCTCCCGACATCGCCGAGGCCCTGGCCGGCGCCG
>CATWCG010000323.1:0-2731 GCA_958349165.1 uncultured Actinomyces sp.
GCGGCGTCACGCACGACAACGGCACCGAGTTCGCCCGCCACACACCCGCCGAGGCATTCGCCGACGAGCTGCTAAACTTGCAAGACAAACAAGGATGTTGCACTTCTAAATAGACAACGTGTATTTAGTCAAGTCGGCGTTTCGTGATTGGTCACGAAAATTTTTCGGTTTTAGTCAAGGAGCGTTCCGTCCTGTTCCTTTGTTTTCTCCTTGGGGCCGGACACGGGTCCAGCGGACGTCCTCCCGAACATGAGGGCCTCGCTGACGCGGCGGCTCTGCCCGGTGAACTCGAGCAGGCGCCCGTGGTGCACAATCCTGTCGATGATCGCGGCCGCGAGCTTGTCGTCCGCGAAGACCGTGCCCCATTTGCTGAACTCGATGTTCGTGGTGAACACGATGCTCCGCCTCTCGTAGCTGCCCGCGATGATCTGGTAGAGCAGGCGGGCCCCATCGATGTCGAACGGCACGTAGCCGAACTCGTCCAGGATGATCAGGTCGGCCTTGCCGATGTCCCTGAGCATCGCGTCGAGGTTCCCGTCGCGTTTGGCCTTGCCGAGCTGGAGCACGAGCTCCGCGGTCTGGTGGAAACGCACGTTCAGTCCCCGTTCCACGGCCCTCATGCCCAGGCCGATCGCGAGGTGGGTCTTGCCCCTGCCGGTCTTGCCGTAGAACACCAGGTCCTGCGCGCGGGGCACGAAGTCCAGGTCCAGCAGCCCGTCGAGCGCGTACCCGTCCGGGAGCCTCACGTTCGAGAAGTCGTAGCCGTCCAGGCTTTTGACGACGGGGAATCTGGCGCGGCGCAGGAGCCGTTCGCGCTTCGAGCGTTCCCTGTTGGCCAGTTCCGTGTCGAACAGCCTGGACACCGCATCGGCCTGCCGGGGTGTGGCCCATCCGGTGAAATCGTCCATCGTGGCTTTGGATATGAACAGGCTCCTGGCCTTCGCGTAGAGCCCTTCGTCGTTCCTCGCGGCCATCATTCCGCTCCTTCCGCGTCCGTGGTGGTGAACGCGATGTCGTATTCGCTCAGGTCCGGCCTGCCGTCGTCGTATTCGACGTGTTCCACGCCCCCGGCGAGCCTGGCCGCGAGGAGCGCGACGCCAGGCCCGTCCACCCCGCCGGTCGCCTCCAGGGTCGTGAGCATCGCCTCGACCGCGTTGGCCCAGCCGGATTCCCTGTCCACGCGTTTGAGGGTCCGCAGCGCGCCGCGCCGTTCCGTCTCGTCCTGGCGGTCGAGCCATTCGCGCAGCGGGTCGGGCAGCATCCCGCGCACGAGGCTGTTGGGCCACGCGTTCGGCCTGTTGCACAGCATCGCCAACTGCATGGACGGGTCCTCGCTGCTGGTGTTGGCCTGGCCGTAAGCCCTTGGATGGACGGCCAGGCGGGTTCCCTCCACGTCGAGGATCTCTATCTCGAGGGCGCGCAGGCCGACGAGCACGTCGCGGCGCGCGTGGGACGCGTCCGTGGAGTACCGGTGCCTGCCGTCGAACGTGACCACGCCGTACTTGTCGGCCCTCATGCGCTTCCATGTGACCACGTCGAAGCGTCTGGACGGCAGGGGCAGCAGGGCCTTGCGATCCTCCTCGAACAGTCCCGTCTCCTCCTCGTCCTTGGCGTGGTGGGGCTTCCTGCCGAGCTCCAGGCACCTGTCCGGCAGTCCGGAGTTGAAGTTCTCCAGATTCCACACGCTCGGTTTGGGCACGAACAGCTTGCGGCGGACCATGCCGACCTTCGCCTCGACGGCGCCCTTCTCGTGGCCGGCGTACGGCGAGCACAGGGAGCTCTCGAACCCGTAGTGCGCCTGGAACGCCTGGAACAGGCGGGTCCAGCGGGCCTCGCCGCCCCTGGTCCTGCGCCCCACGCCCGCGGCGTTGTCGAACACGATGCGTTCGGGAACGCCGCCGAGCCATTCGAACAGGTCCAGCAGCGCCTGGCACGTGCATTCCGCGTTCTCCCCGGGCATGAGCTGGGCAAGACCGATGTTCGAGTACGGGAAGTCCAGCACGAAATGGCGCATGCGCTGGGGCGCGCCCCTGTAGAGCACGTCCACCTCGCCGAAATCGGCCTGGGCCTCGCCCGGATGCCATACCAGGTCCATGAACGCGTCGCCGGGATCCATGGCGGACTCGCGTCTGAGCCTGGCCACGACACGGGTCACGGTCGACAGGGATACCTCTGCGCCGTGCTCGTCGCGCAGCCGCTCCCATATCCTGGTCGCGGTGTGACGCTGCTTGCGCCAGCTGTCGCGGTCCTCGGCGAGCCATTGCTCGATCAGGGGCAGGTACGGGTCGGCCACCGACCCGCGTCGTTTCCTGACGGGCGGTTTCTCGGACAGGTCGTCCATCCTGAGGTACTTGCGCACCGTGGGCTCGCTCACGTGCTGCTTGCGCGCTATCGACGCTATGGATTCGCCGTTCCTTCTCATACGGCGGATAGACTGTATCTGGGGCATGCTGATCATTTGCCTTTCCGGTCCCTTCTGGTGGAGATACGAAGCACCATCCAGTCAAGACCTGTGGGTGGTCGGCATGCTCTTTGCCTAAACCCGAAAAATTTTCGTGACTAAATCATTAATTTCTTATTGAACATAAACAATCAGACACCCCGCCGAGGCGCATCTGTTCAATGTCGGTTCGGATATCACCCGGATTCTCGAACACCAGCTTGTCGGGGGTGCGCCTGACCACCACACCACGCACGCCATAGTAATCAGCGTTGAACAAACAGTTGGCCA
>CATWCG010000324.1:0-2729 GCA_958349165.1 uncultured Actinomyces sp.
CGTCGGAGCCCGGCCGCAGGGAGGCGGCGATGGACCAGAGGGAGTCGCCGGGGGCGACGGTGACGGTGTCGGGCAGGCCGGCCTCGCCAAGGGGTGGCGGATCCTGGGATGTTCCTTCCCGCGGGGCCGAGGCCGGGGTCGCCTCCGTTGCGCCCGTTTGCTGCGCGGTGGGGGCGCCGGGTGCATCCGCCCACGTGAGGGACACGCCTGGGGAAGCGGTGTCCTGGGGGGCCGCCTGGGCGGCGCCGAGGGGCGCGGAGGTGATGAGTGCTGACCCGATGAGGGCGCCGGCGCCCGCCCGGGCGAGCAGGGATTTCGACAGTCGCGTGCCGTAGCGCGAGACGAGGGCGTGGGCGCCCCGGCGCAGCGGCGGTGGTGCCAGGCGCAGCGTGGCCAGGTGTGCGACGGCCGAGCACAGGAGGTTCCAGGACAGGAGCGCGAGGGCGAGGATCGCGAGGGCCCACACGACCAGCGTCTCGGGAGCGTCGGGCGCCAGAGGGGGAGCCGCATAGGCGAGGTAGAGGGAGTCGAGGGCGGCCGCCGGTGCGCCGACAAGCCACAGGAGTGCGTCGGTCAGGGGCGCCTGACCTCGTAATGAACGTGAATCGTGTGTCATGGCGAACTCTTCATTGAGGAGACGGATTCGATGGATAAACTATCCGCTTCATGCGAGCAGATGTCAATTCATATCAGTTAATGTAATCAAAGTGTGATGTGCGGCGCTCCAGCCGTCGTGTGTGGCATGGTAGGTCCATGGATATGCATGCCTTCATAGACGAGCTGGAAGCGCGCTTCGACGAGGAGAGGGGGCGCGAGATCGACGAGCTCATCGATGAGCTCACCGACGCCGAAAGAGCCTCCATTTCGCTGTCCGCTCGGCTCGCGGGCGCCGACGGGAGCGTGAGCCTCGCGCTGCGCGGGGGAAATGTCGTCGTGGGCGAGGTGCTCGACGCGACCCGCTCGTGGGTGCTCCTGCGAGAGGGGGTCGGGGATAGCCTCGTCATGCTGCCCGCCGTCGTCGGCGCGTGGCCGCTCGGGCGCAGCGTCGCGCGCGAATCGTCGATCCGCGGCGGCGTCGGCGTCGGACACGTCCTGCGGGAGCTGTGCGCCCGCGCGGTCAGCGTCGCCATCGACTCGGACTGTGGTGACGGTCTACGCGGACCACGTCGATGTCACCCTCAGTGGAGCGGCCCTCGGCTATGACGGCCGCGATGAACAGGAGGGGCAAACCGTCTCGCTGGCGCTCGCGGGGCTTCGTCGACTCCGCGTGCTGGGCCAGCGCTGGTCGCCTGCCTACTGAGCGTGCTCCGCCTTCTGACGCTCGCGCGTCGCGGCGTACTGGTCCTGGATGAACTGCTCCAGGACGGACTCTTCGACCCGCCAGACGTGCTTGCCGCCCACCTGAATGGCCGGAAGCTCGCCGGAGGAAACGAGGGCGCGGGTGGCTGACATCGTGAGATTCAGGGTCTCGGCGACGTCAGCGAGAGTGAGGAATCGTGTTGCCATGGCAACATGGTATCAGTTGAGATCGTTTCGTTTGAATGGTTTGAGTCGACAATTTTTCGCTTGTGAATCGGTCGATCTGATCGGTTGGTGACGATGGATAGTCGATAACCTACCGCTTTTCGGCGGAAGCGTGCATCATGGAAGGGTGAAACGCGTCTCAGCTTCAGTGTCGATTCCGGCGCGCGCCCCCGGCTCAATGGACCGGCGACTCCTCCTCGGCGTCGTCCTCATCATCGCGTCCGTGATCGCTTTCAGCGTCCTCGGCGGCTTCCTGCGGGGAGGAAACCGCGTCTACACCGTCACGACCAGCATCGCCCCGGGCGAGGCGATCACGGCCGACAACGTCCGTGAGGTCGTCGTCCACGTCGACCCGACCGTCTACGCTCCGACCACCGAGACACCCCTGGGCACGCGCACGACGCGCCCCCTCACCCCCGGGCAGCTCGTCATGCGCGCCGACCTGGCCACCGGCTCCCAGGCGGGCGCACTCGACCCCGACGGCATGCACCGCGTCGCGATCACCGTCACCGTGGGACTGCCCGACGGCGTCGCCGACGGTACGCCGATACGACTGTGGACCGTGCCCACACGCTCCGCCGCACCCGAAGAGACGAGCGCGCGCGAAATCGAGGGCACCTTCACCTTCGTGCGCACCGTCGACGCATCGGGCTCCCAGGCGCGCAGGGGAACACGCATCGAAATCATGGCGAACGCGGCTGCCCTGCCCACGCTCCTGGCCGCCCAGACCTCGACCGACGAGCTCGCCGCCGTCCCCGAGGGGGCGCCGTGAGCGCCGTTCACGGGGTCGTCATCCTGGCCGATCAGCAATACGAGGCCCCGATCATCCAGGCGATCCAGTCGCGCGCCGACGCGCTGGCCATCGTGCGACGCTGCGCCGACCTCGCCGAGGTCATCGCCGCCGCGCGTGCCGGAGTCGCAGACCTCGCGGTCATCGACGGAGCCGACCCCGACCTGACGGCCGAGGCCGTGGGCGCCCTGCGCGAGGCCGGCATGGAGGTCATCGCCCTGGCCCAGCACGCCGAGCGTTTGCGCCTGTCAGCCCTCGGCGTCGCCTCAGTCGCCGCGCCCGCCAGCCCCGAACAGGTCGTCAACTCGCTCATCGCCGCGACCCGCACGCGACGCTCCCAACCGGCCACGGCCTCGTCCCCGCCGCCACCGCCCCCCACCAGCGCCGGCTCCGTCCTGGCCGTGTGGGGGACCTC
>CATWCG010000325.1:0-2722 GCA_958349165.1 uncultured Actinomyces sp.
ACACCCTAACCTGAATAGTTAATGTGTAATTACTATTGTGGCGGTGTGTTGTGCTTACCTGTGAAGCAGTCTGAGAATGTGGAGGGCGCCTCGTGGACATTTTGTCGTTCGGAGTGCTGCAGTGCCTCCGAAGAGGGGCGCTGACGATGACGCGGATGGGTGACGAGCTTGTGGATATGGGGCGGGCGTGCTGGTCGGGGCTCGGTCCCTGGCATCGTTGAGGGAGGGGGTATCGGGCTGTCGCGCTCGTGCCGCCGTGCCCGAACGGGATGAACACCATCGGGAGGATTGCATCCGATCGGGAGCATTCGACCCGTGAGGGAGCATTGCACCCGATCAGTTGGGGTTGACTCTTCCCGATCGGGTGTTTCGCCTCATCGGCAACAAGCGTCGTCGCGGAGCTGGCCGACCGTATCCCTGCCCCGTTTCTGTCGGCGTCGCCCTCCCGGCGTTTATCGGCGCCCCGCAGGGCAGCCCTGCACTGGTGAGGGAACGTGATGCCAGCGAGGGAGCATGACACCAGGGGTAATGGTGGGGGTTTTGCACCATTAGAAGCCTCCTGTCGGCGTGTCGCCGGCGTGTCGCGCCTCTAATGGTGCAATTCCCCCCGTTTGGAGGCGGTGAGGTCACGGTTCGGGGCGATGTGGGCACAACGGCGCCTGGCCTGGTGTGTCGATCGCACGCGAACCCGCTATAGCGTGTGCTAACCGGCTATATCGCCCGTAAACCCGCTATTCCGTGTCTGGGCGGGGCTGCCCACGCTCACATTAGCGGGCCCATGTGCGAATCAGAGGGCCCGCGTGTGAATCAGAGGGCCCGCGTGCGTGCGAGCGCACATCCTCGGAGCAGTTTCGCATGCAATTCGATTAAGTGAATGTTCAACAGCGTCTACAAACGTTGCAATTCCAACGATGCGAATATGTGGCGCGACACAGGGGCGGGGGAATTGCATGCGACATTCTTCGATAGCCCGTCCAATGGGAGTCATGCGCTGCCGCCGACGGCGCAGACGGTGGCGTACCAGAGGCCTGGCATGGTGGGCACCGTCGGCGCTGGCGAACTGCCCCCTGAACCCGAGTGCCCATACCCGGCCACTCGTTCGCCCATACATCAGGCACGTGGGAGCATTCACGCCCCACGATGAAACAATCCCCTTCAATGTGGATTTTCCCGTGCCAGCACACCGAAAAGTCCCGACAAAACCGACACGTTATGTCCTGAAACCCCGACACAGCGCCCGCCCTGTCGCGCGAGGGCAACAGGGCGGGCAGCACAGGAATAGTGCAAGCTCCTGAAGGTCAGGCGGGCGGCTGGGGGATGCCGAGCTCCATCGATAGGCGCGAGAGGGGAGAAACCTGCTCGTCGGCGGGCTGTGCCTCGTCGCCAGCGGGCGCTTGCGCGGAGACCTCGTCGGTGTCCGGCGCGGCTTCCTGGGCGGCCGGTGTGTCGCTGACGGCGGGATCTTCCTCGGCGGGCGCCTGGGCTTCGGCGGGCGCCTGGGCCTCGGCGACGGGCCGTTCCTGCGCGTCTTCGTCCGAGGCAAACAGCTCCTCGGCGGTGGGCTGTGCCTCGTCGGCCGACGGCTCGTCGCCAGCGGGTGCTTGCGCGGAGCCCTCGTCGGTGTCTGGCACAGCCTGCTGGGCGGCCGGCGTGTCGCTGACGGCGGGCTCTTCCTCGGCGGGCGCCTCGGCCTCGGCGGCGGGCTCTTCCTCGGCGGGCGCCTGGGCCTGGGCGGCGGGTTCTGCTTCGACGACGGGCTGTTCCTGCGCGTCTTCGTCCGAGGCAAACAACTCCTCGTCGGCGGGCTGTGCCTCGTCGGCCGACGGCTCGTCGCCAGCGGGCCGTTCCTGTGCCGCCTCGGGCTGGTCGTCGCCGGTGCCGCGCTCCTGGCCGGCCGGCTCTTCCTTGGCGGTGGGCGCGGGCATGTGCATCATGATCTCCATGGAGTCCATGAGCTGACCCATCGACTTGTTGTACTTCTCGTAGTCGGTGTCGCGGAACTCGTCGTTGACGGCAGCCACGGACACATTGACGAATTGCACCTGGTTGTAGAAGGAGATCATCAGAGGCGCGGCGATGACTGTCGAGATGCCTCGCAGCATGATGTTGCGGTCCTCGGCGATGGTGAGGATTTCCTCGGGGTCGCCGATCTCGACGGGCTTGCCGTCCACCAGGACCTCGGGATCGGAAAAGTAACGGTAGGCCCCATACACGGCGAGGAGCAGCTGCTCCCACGCGACGCGGTAGGTCAGGGTAAAGGTGGATTGGATCCAGCCGTCTTCCTCGTGTTCACCAACGAGTAGCATGTTGATTCCTTAGCGTTGTCACAATGCGCGATGCCGCGCTGTGTGCGGCATCCTACCAGAGGGGTGCGGGTGCTTAACAGACCGCGTCGATCGTCGCCTTGGCGGTCCTCAGGTCGACTCCCGTGCGATCCTTGTAGGCCTTGACCGCGCTGAAGAGCTCGCCGGCCGCCACCAGGTCGAGCTCCGCACTCGTCAGCTCCAGGCCAGCGGACGGGGCCTTGGGCACCGCGTCGATCGCCGCCTTCGCGGTCTTCAGGTCGACGCCGGTGCGCCCCTTGTAGGACTGCATCGCCGCGATCTTGCGACCCGCGGCCACCATGTCGAGTTCGGCGGCGCTCAGCTCCGGGAACGAGGCCGTGGCAGGGGAAGGCGCGGCGGCGGTAGGAGGGGGCGCGGTGGGAGCCACGGCCTCGGGA
>CATWCG010000326.1:0-2698 GCA_958349165.1 uncultured Actinomyces sp.
TCCACGAGGGAAGCCCACACGTCCACGCGGTGCTCAACAACCACCAGGGTCGCGCCCGTGCGTTCCGTAACAGAGGCGACGACGTCGCGCACCTCGGCGACGCCACTAGGATCCAAGTTCGCGGTCGGCTCGTCCAGGAGCAGCAGACCCGGACCCATCGCAAGGATCGACGCCAGCGCCAGGCGCTGCTTCTGCCCGCCCGACAACTCCGTCGTCGAATGATCAAGGGGCACGTCCAAGCCCACCGCGCTCAGGGACTCCTCCACACGAGGCCAGATCTCCTCGCGAGGAACCCCCAGATTCTCCATGCCGAAGGCCACGTCATCGCCCACGCGAGCCAGGACCACCTGGGCCTCGGGGTCCTGCATGAGCAGGCCCACGCGGCCCCTGGCATCCGCCGGGGACACGCCGTCCACGGTGAGCGAACCCGAGGCCTCGCCCTCCTCAGCACCGCCCAGCAGGCCCGCCAAGCCACCCATCAGCGTCGACTTGCCCGAGCCAGACGGCCCGAGCACCAGCACGCGCTCACCCGGCGCAATATCGAGATCAACACTCGACAGCGCGGCGTTCTTACGCCCAGCGTGACGCCATCCCCATCCGCGCGCGCACACGCGCGCGCCCGTCCCCTCACCCAGCGGCACCTGGCCATCCGGGAAGGACACGGGGCGGGAGAAGGCGGAGGAGGCCTCGTTCAAGGAGCGGGAATCAGACAAGCTCACGCGCTCCGCGTCCCGAAGCGAAACGATCCAACGCGCCCGTCTTCGCCAGCGCGTTCGTCAGCGCCCACGCGAGGACGCCGGCCAGAACGACGCCGGACGCCACGCCGGACACCAGGTAGACAACGTTGTAAGCGACGCCCTTCCCGAGGTTCCCCTCCGTGAAGAGCTCGAGGACCCACTCGCAGGCGAAGGACAGCGCGCCGGCGGCGGCAGCGACCCACACGGTGAAGCGGCGGTAGGCGACAAGCGCGAAGACGATCTCGGCACCCAGGCCCTGCGCGAGGCCCGAGTACAGGGTCGCGATGGCCCACTGCGAGCCCAAGCCCATGGAGACGGTCGCCGCCAGCAGCTCGACGAAGAGCGCGGCGCCGGGCTTGCGGATGACGTAGCCGCCGAGCGTACCGCCCAGCAGCCAAACGCCCGTCACGAGGCCGCCCAGGCCGGGCGCGACCGCCTTGAGGACCTCGTAGCCAGCGTAACCAACCTGGTTCCAGGCGACAAAAATGAGGCCGCACGCGACGCCGAGGACGGCGGCGGTGACGATGTCGATGACCCTCCAACTGAGGGACCGAGCGGTGGTAGCCATGCGAGAATACTCCCTTCGTGTTGCACGGCGGCCACGAGGGAAGAGCCTTCCTACGCCGGTATGATCCGGATCAGGTTCTACGGTCGGGGGTAGTCCCCTCTCAGCTCGCGTCGAGCTCCCGTGGCACAGTGGTGAGCATAGTCACTTGGTATTCATCGCGCTACTCATGCAGGTGAGGACCCTGATGGGGACCCTCGCCCGTCCCGCCGTCGCCCAGGACGCCGCGCGACGCGCGACGCAGCAGGAAATGCCGGTTCGCGAAGGCCGCGCCCACGATGAACGCGATCCACACCAGGGAATAGACGAGGCCGGGGCGAGTATCGTCCCACATCGCCAGGATGACGCCCATGGCCCCCATGAACGCCAGAACCACCCACGCGCCAACGGCACCGCCGGGGGACTTGAAGTGCGACTCCTTGTGCAGGTGGGGGCGCTTGCGCAGGTAGACCAGGTAGGACACGACGATGACGACCCACACGCCCATGAAGAGGGTGGCCGACACCGAGGTCACCAGCGTGAATGCCGCGGAGATCGAGCCGCCCGTCGCCATGATGACGATAGCCGTCAGCAGGCACACGCAGGACAGAAACAGGGCGTTGAGGGGCACGTGATGCTTCGACAGGCGCGCGAAGACGCGGGGCGCCTGCTCCTGGCGGGCCAGGCCATAGAGCATGCGCGACGTCGAGTAGATGCCCGAGTTCGCGCTAGACGCTGCCGAGGAGAGCACGACCAGGTTGACGATCGTGGCCGCCGCGCCCAGGCCAGTCAGGGAGAACATCGTGACGAAAGGCGAGCGCTCGGGGCTCACCTGATCCCAGGGGGTCACCATCATGATGGCCGCGAGCGCCGCCACGTAGAAGAGCATGATGCGCACCGGGATGGAGTTGACGGCCTTGGGGAGAGTGGTGTCCGGGTCGTCGGTCTCCGCGACCGTCGTGCCGACCATTTCGATGCCGATGAAGGCGAAGAGCGCGATCTGGAAGCCGCCCAGGAAGCCGGTGAATCCGTTGGGGAAGAAACCTCCGTGGCTCCACAGGTTCGAGACGGCGGCGGCGGTCCCCTCCTCGTCAATCGTGCCCATGGCGACCATGCCGAAACCGACGATGACCAGGGCGATGATCGCGATGATCTTGACGAGCGCGAACCAGAATTCCGTCTCGCCGAAGGCCTTGACCGTCATCGCGTTGAGGGCGAAGAGCAGCAGGGTCGTGGCGGTGATGGGGATCCACGGGGGTAGGCTCGGCCACCAGAAGTGCGTGTAGCCGGTGATCGCGATCATGTCCGCGACGCCGGTGACGACCCAGCACGCCCAGTACGTCCACCCAGTCACGAAGCCCGCCCACGGGCCGATCAGGTCGCGCGCGATGTCCGCGAAGGTCGCGTACTTGCGATC
>CATWCG010000327.1:0-2689 GCA_958349165.1 uncultured Actinomyces sp.
CCCGAGTAAACCCCACCAATGGGCCACCCTCCTGAGCACCCCCGCCGCCGGCTGGGTCGCAACAGCGATCGCCACCCTGATCGCCGCCGTCATCCGCCTGACCGGCCTGGACAACGTCCGCACGCTCATCTTCGACGAGACGTACTACGTCAAGGACGCGTGGTCCCTCCTCACCCTCGGCTACGAGGGGACGTGGCCGCAAAACTACGACCCCACCTTCGCCGCCGGCGACACGTCAGGGCTTTCAGCGACGGCCTCCTACGCCGTCCACCCGCCCACCGGGAAGTGGATCATCGCCCTGGGCATGAAGCTCTTCGGACAGGCCGACCCCGTCGGCTGGCGCATCACTACCGCGATCTGCGGCGTCATCACCGTGCTACTCCTGTGCCGCCTCGCGTACAACCTCTTCCGCAACCCTGCGCTCACGCTCATCGCGGGGCTCTTCCTGGCCACCGACGGCCAGGCCATCGTCATGAGCCGCACGTCCATCCTCGACGGCTTCCTCGCGATGTTCGCGCTCGCCGCCTTCCTCTGCGTCGTCAAGGACCAGCAGTCCGCCCGTCCGCGCCTGATGCGCACACTGCGCGAATGGGACCGAGTCACCGCGCCGCGCTCGGGATGGCGAGACCTGCGCGCCTTCCTCCTCGCGCGCGACCGCCGCGGCTTCGCCGTCGGCCCCAACGCGGGCAACCGCCCCTGGCTGCTCGCAGCCGGCGTCCTGTGCGGCCTCGCGGGCTCGGTGAAATGGTCCGGCATCTACGTCCTCGCCCTCCTCGGCCTGTTCGTCGCCATCCGCGAGATCACCGCCCGCTGGGAGGCCGGGCACCCCTCCCCCGTTCGCGGCGCCCTCCTGGCCGACGTGTGGTGGGCCTTCATCCTCATGGTGCCCCCCGCGATTTTGACCTACATCGCCTCCTGGTTCGGATGGTTCACACACCCACGCGCATACGGGCACGGCCGCTCCGGCATCTCCGGCTTCGGGGGCGCGCTGGCCGACCTGTGGCTCTACCACCGAGAGATGTGGAAGTTCCACAACGGCCTCGAGACGCCGCACACCTACCAGTCGAACCCCTACACGTGGCTCGCACAGATCCGACCGACCTCCTTCCACTGGGCCAACGGGGAGGCCGTCACCGGGTGCCCCTCCGGCAACTGCGCGACGAACGTCGTAGCCCTCGGCAACCCGATCCTGTGGTGGATCGGCATCGGCGCCCTCATGCTCGTCGTGTGGGGGACGTTCTACTACCGCAACTGGCGCGCGGGCGTCATCCTGACGGGCTACCTCGCCCTGTACGTGCCGTGGCTGGGCTACGCCCACCGGACGATCTTCACGTTCTACACGGTGGCCTTCGCACCCTTCGTGGCCCTGGCCGTCGCGTGGATGATCGGCCTACTCGCCGGCGCCGTCGCCCCTGACGGCCAACCGACCGTCCTCCCCATGCCGCGCAGGACGGAGATCACGGGGCGCGTCATGGCGGTCGGCCTCACCCTCGCGATCCTCGCGTGCGCCCTGTGGTTCCTGCCCCTGTGGCGCGCGGACGTCGTCGACTACGACTTCTGGCGAGCCCACATGTGGCTCCCGACGTGGATCTAGCAGCACGGGCGCCAGCCAGGCGCCGCCACCAGCCAAGCATAGCGGCCGCCAATCTAGCAGCACCGCCGCCAGCCAACCGCCGCCGCCAATCTAGCAGCACCGCCGCCAACCAACCGACGCCGCCGCCAAGCGACACAGCCACCACAAAATGGGCGGGTGGCCCGGCAGCAAGTACCGGGCCACCCGCCCATCATCGCCATTCTCACGAGGCCCGAGCGACCCCTAACAGGCCGCGAAACCACACGAGACGGCGCTCTCAGGCCAGGGAGGCGAGAAGTTCGCGGAGCTGGGCGCTCAGCTCCTCCGACGGAGCGAAAACGCCGTCAACGAAGTCAGAACCGAGGTTGATGCCGATCTCCTGATCGCGGACGTCGGCGCCGAAGGTGGAGAGGACCTCGCGCAGGTGGGCGCGCGGGGTGACGCCGCCGTAGTAGGAGTAGCCGACCAGAGCCGTGGCCTTGTCCTTCAGCGTGGCCGGAGGCAGGTAGTCGATGGCGTTCTTCAGGACACCGGAGATCGAGTGGTTGTACTCGGGGGTCACGAAGACGACGGCGTCGAGGGCCTCGATGTTCGCGCGCAGGCGAACGGCCTCGGGCAGGGTCGGGGCCTGCATCGACGGGGGCATCTCTTCGGCGAACAGGGGAAGATTGTAGTCGCGAAGATCGATGAAGATGGGGGTGACGCCCTCGAGCTGGAGGGACTGCTCCTCGATCCAACGGACGACCTGCTCACCCGCACGACCGGGGCGGATAGAACCGAGAACGACGGCAACGGAAGCCATAGCTTTTCCTTTCGTAAGTTTGTTGAAACGTCAAGTACTTTACAGCCTGCATCATTGCAGGACAACCCCGGTCGCTATCAAATAGGACACAGGTCCCACAAGGTGTTGAAAGGGCGAGCATGCGATTGAGCGGGCCCACATGCGCGCGGTGTGTTCGCTGGGTTGGGTTTTGCGTGCAGGTGGATGAACGAGGGCGGTTTTGCCGTGTAGCAAAGCGGAGCGGCCGGGAACCGTTGGGTTCCTGGCCGCTCCTCTGAAGTGTGTTGTGGCGGTGTCCTACTCTCCCACAACCTGTCGGTTGCAGTACCATTGGC
>CATWCG010000328.1:0-2683 GCA_958349165.1 uncultured Actinomyces sp.
CCGGAAACGCAGACCTCGGACTGGGAACATTACCTTGGTCGGGAGCACTCTGAGGCTTCCACGCGTCCGGCACATAGTCATCCATGTGCGTCCTGAAATCGCTTGCCTGTGTCTCGCCATCCTGATTGAGCTTGTCCAGAATGGCCTGAGCCTCGGCCTCACGCTTCCTGTTCCGCTGTACTGCTAAGGCAGTGAGGTAAGCTCCTGAATCAACGTACTCGACTGTCTTCCCATCAGCGTCCGTCAGCGTCAGCGGAGTGTTCTTGCTCGCCTCGGAATCCGCCTCGCTGATCAGAATGGGACTCAGGTTCTCACCGTCGGACACCGCAGTCGACATCGATTCCCGAATTGATAGATGACGCGCCTTCACTGTGGTGATGCACTCCATGTGCCTGTTCGCAGATTGAATGAAGGACGACAACCAACCATCTGCCCCAGTCTTGGTCTGCGACTCGCCGACACTCAGGTCAATCACGAAGTCCTCGGACGTTCCCTTCGCGCTATCCACCTCCGTATGGGCGCTACCCGCCCGCGTATCCTCCTCATAGTCACCGGACGCCAGCGGCTTCGACGACAACCTCATGAGCGCTTTGACTCGGTTATAGTTCGGCGAAAGAATCATGAACACGACGTAACCTCACTTGCACTTAGCACGACACGAACAACGGGGCCTGCTCGCTCAGCTCATAATTGTCGCGGGGAGGAAACACATCGGCTTCCTCCCCGCGACAATCACGCGACATCAGCCAGGAAAACCACCTGCATTGCGAGCATCCGTCGCCTCGGCAGACTGGCGCGCCTCCGAGACCGACGTGGCAACACGAGAGAGAATGTCAATAATGTTGTCCATACCCTCATTCCACTGCGCCTTCGAGGCCGTGTAGGCGTCCTTCGCCTGACCGTCCCAGGACTCCTTCAGCTGCTGGAGCTCTGCGTCCATATCTTCCAGCCGGGTCTTCAGGCTGCTCGCCCCCGCCTGCATATCGGAGACAGCCTGCTCGATCTGAGCGTAGTTGTAATAAATGTCAGCCATGATACATCCCTCTCCCAACAATCAGTACGCGCCGTAAGCGTTCTTGTACTTATTCATCGACGCAGCCTGCTCGGACTCATTAGCCTGCATTGCTGAATCCGACGAACGCATCGCCGAATGGAGATTGGTCAAAGCGCCCGACACCTTCTTGGCCTCGGTATCCCACTCCACCATCACAGCCTGAAACGCGGAAGCCGCCTCACCCTGCCACACCGAACCAATCGACGACAGCTGCGACTGAATCTGCGCAAGCGTAGCCTCGATATTGCTCTGCGCATCTTCGATGGTCTGTGCGCCCTTGAGCAACGCTCCATCAAGAGCCTTCTGATCGGTCATAATTCCTCCCAGATCATCGTTGAAAGAACGCCCCACCGTTGGAAGCATTCTTCTGACGCGCTCAGTCTAACCACACAATTAGGCAAAAGTCCACGAGGTCACACCAGATGCTCAGTAAACTTCGACCGAAGTTGAGAGCACCGACAGCTTGCCCCTGAGAAGGCAAACGGGCAGACTAGGAACACCCAAACCTGGAGGGGACGATGGCCCAGAGCGCGCACACTGCCACTGCACTCACCCCGCTGACAGTCACTTTTGATGAACAGACGGTCGACTTGTCAGTGCCTCAGCTGTCTCCGCTGGCAGAGCTTATCCCGACCATTTTACGTAGCCTCGGACGCATGGACGTGTACGGCGCATCCGCCGGATTCACCGTGCTCACAGCCTCGGGGCAGGTCCTGGACCAATCCCTGTGCTTGAAAGACCAGGGCGTGCGCGCAGGGGCATCACTCACCCTCGAACGCGCAGGACAAGGCCGCGATGACCAGCGCTTCGACGACCTCGTCGAGGCCGTCGGAAGCGCCGTCGAAACCTCAGTCGCCCCGTGGACCCCCCTCGATTCTCTACAGCTGTCCATCTACGCATCCGCTGTTTTCGTCGGACTCGCCGGCGTCCTCCTCCTGTCGGCCTCAGCCCACGGAATCTCCCTCCTAGGAGCGGCCTCAACCTTCGACGAGATCCGACTCGTCGTCTATCCGATCATCGGCGTCATCGGCGCACTTCTACTGACAGGCACCGCAGCCGTCGTCTCACGCAAGCTCGAGCACGTCTCCGTCGCGGTCCTGGCTGGTTGCGCCCCGATCCTCCTCGCCTGCGCGGGTGCCGGCGCCCTGCCCGCCGGCCCGTGGAATGCCTCCGGAGCCCTTGCTGCCGGTGGAGCCCTCACCGTCGGCGCACTGTGCCACCTCGTGCTCCCCGGGCGACTACGAGCAAGCGGCCTGTGCCCCGTCATCATCGGCGTCACCCTGAGTTCCTTCGGTCTCCTGTCCGGTGGCCTCGGCATCGGCGCAACCCGCATGACAGCAATCTTGAGTGCTCTCCTACTCCTCGTCTGTCTCTCCATCCCGTGGCTCGCCATGGCCTCGATCCCCGTGCGCGTCACCGGCCCTTCTGCAACCGTCCACATCGACCCCCGCCAGATTGACAGATCCGTCTCCATGGGCGTGGCGCTATCCATCTCTATCCGCGTGGGCACCTGCATCAGCATCATCCTCCTGACCCCGATCCTGACCTCGTCCCTGGAAGGCATCGTCCTGAGCATCCTCATTGGCGCAGCCCTCATGCTTTCGACCCGCTCGATCCGCTCCCGTGTCG
>CATWCG010000329.1:0-2662 GCA_958349165.1 uncultured Actinomyces sp.
TGGCCGGGTTGGGGGTGGGGATGCGAACCTGATCGCCGATGTACTCGCCGGTCTCAAGATCCACCAGCGCGCCCTTCACGCCGGATCCGCCGATGTCGATGCCGCAAGCGACCTGAACCATGACCCCTCCTCGGGTAATGCGTACCTTTTTGAACGCGGGCCCCTGGGGCCCGACGTATCTAAATTGTAACGGACGCCACCGCAAAAAGAACAATCCGTTGACGATATGAGCGCGGCCCGCCTCATATCGTGAGAAAACGAGGCGGGCCGTGGAGGATTGGTGCTCAGGGAAGGGTCAGGATGTCGGCCCCGTCCTCGGTCACGACGATCGTGTGCTCGAACTGCGCGGTGCGCGAGCGGTCGGCGGTCACGATCGTCCAATCGTCGTCCCAGCGCTCCCACTCGACGGTGCCCAGCGTCAGCATGGGCTCGATCGTGAAGACCATCCCGACCTCCATGACCGTGTCGTAGGCGGGGGCCGCGTCGTAATGGGGGACGATGAGGCCCGAGTGGAAGGCCTCGCCGACACCGTGGCCCGTGAAATCGCGCACGACCCCGTAGTCGAATCGCTTCGCGTATGCCTCGATGACGCGCCCGATCACGTTGATTTCGCGGCCCGGACCCACGGCCTTGATGCCGCGCATCATCGCGTTCTTCGTGCGCTCGATGAGCAGGTGGGACTCTTCGTCGACCGCGCCGACCTCGAACATGGCGCAGGTGTCGCCGTGGACGCCGTCCTTGTAAGCCGTGATGTCGATGTTGATGATGTCGCCGTCTTCGAGCGGGCGGTCGTCGGGGATGCCGTGGCAGATGACCTCGTTAATGGAGGTGCAGATGGACTTGGGGAAGCCCATGTAGCCCAGGCACGAGGGGTAGGCGTCGTGCGCGAGCAGGTACTCGTGGCCGATACGGTCCAGCTCGTCGGTGGTCACGCCCGGCGCGATGGCGGCGCCCACGGCCTCGATGGCGCCCGCGGCGATGCGCCCGGCCTCACGGATTTTCGCGATCGTCTCGGGGCTCTTGATGTCCGAGGTTGTGACGCGCTCGGGGCCGTCGTGGAACATGTATTCGGGGCGCGCGATGTGCTCAGGCACGGCGCGTCGGGCCGAGACTCGTCCGGGTTTCAGCGTGCCCAGGGGTGCGCGGCGTGCCAGCGGTGATGCTTCCATGGTTCTTCCTCCTGCAAACGGGTGGCGTCAGTCGTTCTTGTAGTTGTCGGGGCCGGGGAAGGAGCGCTCGCGCACCGCCTCCACGTAGTCGGACGCGGCCTCGCGCAGTGCCTGGCCAAGCTGGCCGAACTGTCGCACGAAAGAGGGCGTCCAGTCGGAGTATCCGGCCATGTCGGACCACACGAGCACCTGTCCGTCGGTGTTCGGACCCGCGCCGATGCCGATGGTGGGGATACTCAGGGCCCCCGTGAGCTCCGTCGCGATGGAAGCGGGCACCATCTCGAAGACGACGGCGAAGGCGCCGGCCTTCTCGACGGCCTCGGCGTCCGCGCGCAGCTGATCGGCGCCAGCGCCTCGTCCCTGCATGCGCGGTCCGCCCAGCGCGTTTTCGGACTGGGGCGTGTACCCCAGGTGCGCGCACACGGGAATGCCCGCGGCCGTGAGCGCGGCGATGATGTGGGCGCGGGCCGCGCCGCCCTCAAGCTTGACGGCGTGGGCGCCGGCCTTCATGAGCGCGGTCGCCGAGGCGAAGGCGTGCTCCGCGGTGTCCTCGTAGGTGCCGAAGGGCAGATCGGCGACGATCATCGCCCGCGAGGTCGAGCGAGCGACGGCGGCTGTGGCGCGCTCCATGTCCTCCAAGGTGACGGGCAGCGTCGAGCTGTGCCCCAAGATCACGTTCCCCAGCGAATCGCCCACGAGGAGCATGTCGACCCCGGCGGCCTCCAGGATGGGCGCGGTCAGGGCGTCGTAGGCGGTCAGCATGGTCAGGGGGATGCCCTCGGCCTTGGCGCGTGCGATGTGCTGGATGCGCACGCGCTTGGCGCCCAAGAGGGTGGGAGTGACCGACGAGGCCGGGGCTGCGCCGTCGGGGTTCGTGATGTGAGACATGGGGTTCCTGTCTGGAGACAACGGGTGCGCTCACGCGCATTCACGCCTCCCAGGGTAGCGCGGAGGCGGACCCGGTGAGCTGTGAGGATGCGCGACCGGGTAGGATGGGGGACAGTGCGCGTGATGCGCGCAGTAATGACCCCAGTAGGAAAGAAGAAGGAAGCAGGACATGGCTGGCAATGCCCCTGACCTTGATCCTCTTGACGAGGCCGCCGTCGACGCGGTCCGCGCCCAGGGCCTCGTCGATATCGAAGAAGCAGATTCGCTGGACGCCCTCAAGGCCGTTCGCGCCGCTCTTCTCGGCGATCAAGCCCCGCTCGTGACCGCGAACCGTACGATCGGTTCGCTGGAGCCCTCGAAGCGTGGTCTGGCCGGAAAGAACCTCGGACAGGCGCGCAAGGCGCTGACGGAGGCGCTCGAGGCCCGCAAGGAGGTCCTCGCCGCCGAGCACGAGGCCCGCATCCTGGTCGAGGAGTCCGTGGACGTCACGGTCCCCACGCGCCGCCGCGCCGCCGGTGCGCGCCACCCCCTGGAGACGCTCATGGAAGAGGTCGCGGACTTCTTCGTTGCCATGGGCTGGGACATCGCCGAGGGTCCCGAGATCG
>CATWCG010000330.1:0-2661 GCA_958349165.1 uncultured Actinomyces sp.
ACTCGGAAGAGCCGCATAAAGCAGTGCGGATCTCCTCAAAGCAGTGCCCAGGAGACCCGCACCGTCGCCGCCGCTTCTATTCGCGTGGCGTAAGCCCCACACTCGGGCAAGCGACGACCAGCGTCTGTCCACCTAGACCCTGCCGGTATCCCGACCGCGGCCTCGCTGGAACTTGTCGAAACTGTGCGCGTTGAGCGCGGACGCTGCGGCCTGATCGTCCGCGCTGGAATCACTCGCTAACGAGGAGAGGGCCTGTTCCGTTTCCTCGCAGTACAGGCGCGAGTCCTGAAGGCGCTGGCGCGCAGCCTCACGGAACTCACCCAGCGCGGAGAAAATAGCGGGGGAGGAGAAGACCGCGTCGGCGGGAGGGGAGGGGACGGGATGCGCCTCGAGCGACGTGCGGATGTCGGCGATTCTCCCTTGCAGCGTCTTGATGCGCTCGGGGTCAACTCGATATGAACTCATGATTGCTCCGTGTCGAAAGGAGTGGGGGTCGGTCTGATCGATAGACACTCGGGGGCGGTGATCCAGCTATAGCCGCACACCGGGTCGTGCCGGGGATCCGAGGTTGGGTATCGGAGCGGTGCCAGTTCGAAGGTGGGATCGGGTTCGAAGCAGAACTGTGCCCATGATTCGCGCGGCCCCGTGACGTACCCGGACGGGTGGGCGGCCAAGAATGTGAAGGTCCCGACCCCGGGTTCGACCTGCGTGTCGCCGACGTGCAGGAGAGGCGGCAGAGGTTTGCCGGGGGCACCCCTGACACCGGCTGAGATCATCGCGTGTTGGCGCCCGGCGGTGATCCCAATCTGGCGGGTGCCTGAGTAGACGAACTCGTGGTCTGCGTTGGCGCCGAGCTCTATTCGGTCATTGCCGCCTCCCGTTGCGACGACGATGCCGCCCGGGCACGCCGCGTCGAGGTCCTCGATGCGGTCGCTCGCATAGGTGATGCTCGCGTAGTCCAGTCCGACAAGGGCGCAGGCTGAGGCGAGAAGAGCGGCGACGACGTATCTGGCACGCACTTTCATGAGGACGATCCGATCGTGTAGGACAAGAAGTGCTTCCTGAATTGCTCATAGGTCATGTAGAACTGCCCGCCGGTCGTATCGGTGGAATTCGCCAGATCATTGCGGCCCCACGGATTCGTGATGTAGACGCCGTTCTCGTCGGCGCCCGTGACCGCGTAGGCGTGGAAGCCGGAGATCCTGATTGTTTGCTCTTTTCCGTCGACCAAGACCGTCGCCTCGGATTCGAGAAACGTCTCGGCGGTGATGGGACGCTCGGCCGCGTAGGCCTGTTGAATGCTTGCGGGGGAAGTCATCACTGTGGGGGTTGGGACGTGGGCGTGCCCCGTCAGCGCGTAGAGTGCCTGCGCGCTGAGCCCGGCCTGCGCCCCTCCCTTGTACCACTGGTTGATGCCGCCGGGGTAGCCCTGCGCGAAGGCGGATTCCAGGATCGAATCGATGCCCGGGGAGCCCTTGGATGTTCCCCGCGCGTACACGTCGCTCACGAAGACAGTGTCGGTGCCGAAGGGATTGGGGTCGCCCGGAGCAGCGGGGAGAGTCACGTAGAAGCCATCGACCTGTCCCGAGGAGTTGCGGTGTACCTTGATGAGGGACCGCAGGTGATCCCTGCCCGACTTGCTCTGGGCCAGGGCGAGGACGGAGGAGAGGAAATAGCAGTCCCCAATGTCCCCCTGCGTGAGCGAGAAATCGTAGTCGTCGCCGCTCTCGATGATGGCGGCGAGCGCGTCAAGTTGGTCCTGGCGAAGAGCTTTCTTCTCGGAGACCGGACCATTGTCATCGAGCACGAGAGGCTCGATGCGCAGAGCCTCTCGCAGGACCGCCGCGCACGCGGCCCGGTCCTCCTCGAGTGTGCTGAGCTGTTTCGCGTAGTAGTCCTTGAGGCTTTTGAATTGAGCCTCGAGGTGGGCGTCTCCTCCGTTGAACACCTGGCCCCAGCTGAGCGAGTCGTAGATTCTGTCGAGGTTTTCCGCGTCGGAGCGGATTGAGCGGATGACCCTCAGGCGAGCATCCAACGCGTCGTGGTAGTCGCGCACGGCGCCGACGGCCTTGGCGGAGCCCTCCTCGAGGACGTCGAGAAGTCTGTATTCTTTTAGGCTCTGGGCAACAAAGGCGTCTTTCGAGAGGCCCTCCCACTCCGGGTAGGAGAGACGCGCGGCCCAGAAGTCGTCGCGCGCCTCGAGGAGAGCATCGTGCCACTTCTCCAGGGTGCAGGAGTATTCCCATATCGCTGCGGGATCTCCGTCGCAGTCGGGGAAGTAGGATGCGTATCTCCAGAATCTCACGTGGTGGTCCCATCGTCGCCGCTGACTGTGTGGTCAACCCTAGCAGAGACGCACGGCTCATCGGCGCGTGCGAGGCCGGGGCAGCCACGACGGGGCGACGGCGTGCACTGCGGTCGCCACGCGCGTTGCCCAGCGGCTCAGCGGCACATCGCCCATCGGATGCGAACCCCACCAGGCGGCCAGGGTGACGGTTGCATCAAGAAGCCCTCAACGACGTGCACACGAGCCTCGTTTGATCCGCCGCATGAGTAGGCGGAGGCCGATTACGGGTGTGTGTATGCTCGTGTGGGAAGAGTATTAAGCGCGCGCGAGTTGAGAAATCCTGGACCGGGACACTCCCATGATCCAGGCAGCGT
>CATWCG010000331.1:0-2660 GCA_958349165.1 uncultured Actinomyces sp.
CTGTGCCGCTGTCCGCGCCGCCCGCGCCTCCCACCCCGGAGCCAGAAGCGACGCACGTGCCGTGGGCAAGCGCCGCCTCCGACCCGGTGCCGACGCCGCCCGCGCAGGCAACCGCGCCGACGGCCACGGCGCCGTCCTCGGACTACATTGGCTCGACCCCGTGGTCGAACTCGGACTCCGATGCGTCTGCCAGCGAACCCGCGGCGACCGAGCAGCCGCTGTCCTTCTCGCCTCATTCGTCCTCCTATTCGACGAGCGCGCAGGCGTCTGATTCCTCCCTGTCCCAGGACGACGCTGACGACCGCACGCAGCTCGGGGTGCGCTACGACACGGCTCGCGTCACCTTCGACACGGGGGTGACGTACCCCTTCGGGGGAACGATCGTGCTCGGGCGCAACCCGCTCGCCCCGGCCTCGCACCCGACGGCGTCCCCCGTCCCCGTTGACGACCCGCAGCGGACGGTGTCGAAAACACACGTCGCGCTGACGGCGACTCGCGAGGGGGTCCTCGTCGAGGACCTGCACTCGACCGGGGGAACGGTCGTCGTTCGCGCCGACGGTGAGGAAACGCCGGTCCTGCCCGGCGCTCCCGTCCAGGCATGCGCCGGAGACACCGTCCGCTACGGGCAGCGGAGCGTGGTCATCGATGGATAGCGCAATCGCCGAGGCGGTCGGCCCGGGGGGCGCGCGGCTCGTCATCGCGCACGCGGCCCGCACGGACGTGGGGCGTCGGCGCGTCCGCAACGAAGACTCGTGGGGTGCGTCCTTCCCCGCCTACTTCGTTGCGGATGGGATGGGCGGCAACGACGCGGGCGACATCGCGTCGAGGGCCGTGGTCGATGCGGTGTGCGGCTCGTTGGAACTCGGCGAGTTCGCGACGCCAGCCCTGCTGTCGGAGGCGGTTTCCCGCGCCGCGGCCTCGGTGTGCGCGCTGGGCACCGGACACCGGGCCCCGGGGTCGACGCTGACGGGTGTTGCCTTCCAGGAGTACCGCGGCAAGCCCTGCGCGGCCGTGTTCAACATCGGCGATTCCCGTACCTATTTGCTCTCTGAGGGCAGCTTCGAGCAGATCTCGGTGGATCACTCCGAGGTGCAAGAACTCCTTGACGCGGGGTGCGTCACCGACGTCGAGGCCCGCGCGCTTCCCCGGCGCAACGTCATCACACGCGCGTTGGGGGCAGGAATGTCCGGCGATGTCGCCGCGGACATTTTCATGGTTCCCGTCCACTCCGGCGACCGGTGGGTCATCTGCTCCGACGGGCTGTCGGGGGAGGTGACGGACGCGCTCATCGAGATGATCGTGCGACACGTGACGGATCGCGAGCAGGCGACCGACGAGCTCATCGCTCAGGCGCTGGGCGCCGGAGGAAAAGACAACGTCACCGTCATCATCGTGGATGTTGTGGAGGCCGCGCCCGAGTGGGGGCAGCCGAGCAGCGGCGATGAGACGGTCGATAACGACGCGACCCTCAGCGGCCCGACTCACGCCGGCCTGCCAGCGGTGTCGGCACAGGAGGGACCGCACGCACACGGAGTGGAGGAATGCCATGCGTAGACGCACGTGGACGCCCGGCGGCTACCCTGCCGCCGTGACCGAGCGCGGGATTTTCGTCCTGGAGCCGGGTCATGAGGCGCTCGCCCAGCGATTCTGGGAACTCATGGTGGACGGCGCAGACCTGCCTGTCCTGTTGCAGGAACTGACGTCCGCGTTCGCCGCCAACCTGGCGTCGCTGCCCAGTTTTGTCGCCATCATCGACGAGGCCGGCGGCGCGCACATCGCGGTGCGCGGCGCGTTCGAGGTCGTCGTCGATGGACCCGAGGGACCGACGTCCGTGGCCGGAGGCAACGTCATCACGTGGTCCGAGTATCGTTTCCGGGCGCACTCGGGGTGGCGGATCGCCACGCCGGTGGACGGCCTCGCGCCGGAAGAAACGCCGTGGCAGGCGCTCAGCGCGGTTCTGCCCGTGTCCACGCTCGCGTCGGGCACGGTCGGCGAGATCGGGTCCGCCGGCGCCTCCCCGATCGTGTCGCGCGTCGAGTCCGAGGCTCGCCCTGGCCTCGACGAGGCCGGCGTCCCTGCGCCCTCCGCTACGCCCATCGACGAGGCCGCCGTCCCTGTGCCCTCCGCTACGCCCATCGACGAGGCCGGCCCCGCCACGAGTGAGCCCGTGCACTCACCGGAGACAGAGGAGGACGCGCAACCCCTCGCCCTCGCATCGCCGGCGTCTTCGCAGGGCGAGCCCGCCGACGAGGCGCTCATGGTGGTCGAGGATGACGATTCCCCCGCCGCGGCCTTCTTCGCGGCGGCTGCGGCCCCCTTCTTCGAGGAGGAGCCCCGTGGCTCTGACGCGCCCGCCCCCCTCGCGGACGACGAATCTGACGAACCCGATGATCCCCCGTCGACGTCCCGCCACGACTGGGACGCGCCCGCAGCCAAGGCGTCGGCTCAGGCCGAGAGCACGGGGGAGGAAACACAAATCCCCTGGTACGATCGCGAGGAAGAAACGGAGGAATCCTCGCCAGGCCACGACCGCGTCTCCTCCGGTGACGCGCAACCGGACCCCGAACCCGACGAGGAACAGGTGTGTGCCCCCGCCCTCGACGCGGAACCCGGGTACGCGCCCGGGGAGCAGGACAGCGAGGATCGTGTCTCCCCCTACG
>CATWCG010000332.1:0-2658 GCA_958349165.1 uncultured Actinomyces sp.
GCGTGACCGCCTCCTCGCAGAACCAATTCCTGATCGTCGAGGTCCTGGAAGAAGATGCCCCGTGCCCCGCCTTGGAAGAGGTGCTGGCCGAATATCGCAGGCCGATCGTGGTGGTCGACGAGGAGTTGGGTGAACTCACCCTCGACAAGGACCTCGACATATTCGAGGGAGGCATCTCGTGGCGGGGTGAGGACATCGACATCTCTCTGGAGGTTGATTCGTCCAGCGAAGACACCTGGACTGCTGCCGTGGCCGCCATGAAGCAGATGATGACCGATCAAGACCGGTGGGATCGCGACATGCGAGCGTTCGCCGCGCGAGAGCTGACCGAACTTGCGTGCGAGTGGCGCGAATCCGCCGACGAGGAGGTTCCCGAGATCACCGAAGAGAGCTTCGCGCAGCGATTAGATCTCACCAGTATCGCGATGGATCCGGATGGCTCGTTCTCCGCCTACTTCGAGGATGACGACATGTTCTTCGGGCACTGTGTCGTGGTGTATGGATCCCTCACTGATGGGGTGGCCTCGGCGGTGATGGCGGGTTAGGCGTCCTGAGCGCTCGTCAGAGCACTGCTATCGAGTCGGCGTAGGAGCCGATAGAGCCTGATCGAGGCGACCAGGTCGGCGATGGGAATGGCGTGCCAACGCTTGTATGTCTTTGCCGTTTCCGGGGAGATCACCTGCTCGTCGCGCGCGCGGATGATCGCCGCGAACCCGTAGCACGAGGTGACGATCATGAGAGCGTATGACAGGACGGCATAGGGGGTGAGCAGGGCAAATTCCAGCGGTAATGCCTCAGGGCGGAGGGAGAACTGGCTACCAATAAGTGCAAAGACAACGAGGCTCACCAGGAATATTGGCAGAAAGCATACCTTGAGGACGAGGCCCCACAAGGCGAGGTCGCGCGTGCGCTCCGTGCGTACAAGCCCGAACGCGCTGGCCGCATTCGCGGCGCCGAGGGTAACCAGCAGGAGGAGCCACATCAGTGGAGGAATCACGTTGAAGGCTCGACACCCGAACAGGGTACCTGCGGGTTCGCCCGCGTAGAACACGACGATGAACGCGATGGGCAGAGTGACCCTGAGTATTTTGGACACGTGGAGACCCCCTCGTCGATCGTCGTTGACTGGAAACGAATATAGCAGCCTGGAGGGGTCTGGTTTTTCGGACCGTTTGTTGTGAGAGGGTTGTTCTAAGTAGTCCTGGCCACTTGTGGCCGGGCAGAATGGATGGCCATCAGGAAGTTCTCGAAGCACACGCCTGAGCAGATTGTCGTGAGGCTGGAGAAGGCCGAGGCGCTGCGAGGTGAGGGCATGAGTACGGCCCAGGCCTGCCGCGTGCTGGGTATCAGCGAGGCGACGTTGTGCCGGTGGAATCCTGCTCCATGAGTTCGGATCACAGACACTACGCCGCGCTCGCGCATAGAGCAACAGGACTACTTCTGGCCCTCCACGTCGGGCACATATGCGAGGAACCCTGCCAGGACCTCGTCGTTGTGCTCGAAGAACGGCTTCCCCTTGTCGAGGGAATCGATCTGAGCCATGTCCTCGTCCGTCAGCGCGAAATCGAAGAGGTCGATGTTGTCCGCGATGTGCGAGGGCGTCTTCGAACCCGGGATGACGACGTGTCCCTGCTGGACGTGCCAGCGCAGCAGCACCTGGGCGGGGGACTTGCCGTGCTTCTCGGCGAGGGCCTGGATGAGGGGCTCGGTCATGATCGAGTCGTTGCCGCGCCCGCCCAGCGGGTACCACGCCTGCAGCGCGATGTTGTGCTCCCCCAGGAGCGCCTTGAGCTCGGTCTGCGGGAAGTAGGGGTGGCACTCGACCTGGTTGATGGCGGGGACGACCTCGCACTCGTCGAGGATGCGCTGCGTCTGGGCGACGTCGAAGTTCGACAGGCCAATCGCGCGGATTGTGCCTTCCTCGTGCGCCTTCTCGAGGATGCGGTACCCCGCGACGGTGTCTCCCGCGGGCTGGTGCAGGATCATGAGGTCAATGTAGTCCGTGCCCAGGCGCTCCAGCGTCTCGTCGACGGCGGTGGGGTGCTCAAAGAACGACGGCCAGAGCTTCGTCTCGAGGACAATCTCCTCGCGGGCCTTCGAGGACGCGCGCATGCCGCGCCCGACGGCTCGCTCGTTCACGTACACGTTCGCCGTGTCGATGAGTGTGTAGCCGTTGTCCAGCGCGTAAGTGACCGCCGACTGGGCGTCGTCCGGCTCCAACAGGTAGGTGCCGAGGCCGACCTGGGGGATGGTGACGCCGTTGTTCAGGGTGATGAGGTCCATGTGAGCTCCTTCGTTCTCATCAGAGGCGTGCGCTGGAACAGCAATGTGGCAGCTGAACTGCGCGGACGCCGCTGATTGTCAGCCTATAGTCATCCCGGGAAGGCACGCCTGACGGCGGTCACGTGTAGGCGTGTGACATGTGACGAGTTGGCGTCAGGAGCGCTGTGATCCCTCGGTTCTGCGATTGACGAGGGCTTGCTCAGGCCTATACTGAACACTGTTCACTATAAATTGTTGCAGGTAGAAAGACAGTAGGAGACCGTGCCCAAACAAGTGATCGACCCGGAGAAGCTGGTCAGCCAGGCCTACGCCATCGCCGAGCGCGACGGCATCTCCGCGCTCTCCGTGCGCAAGGTCGCCACCGCGTGCGGCATC
>CATWCG010000333.1:0-2650 GCA_958349165.1 uncultured Actinomyces sp.
CTCCTTATAACGAATCGATCAATACGAGAATTACACGCGTGTCATTGCAGGAAGTCAAGCGGTTTCGCGTTATTGAGACCTTTAGAGTAGCACCTGACCCGCCGGTAGATCCTTACAGTTTTGTAATGACTTCACAGTTACCCGGTACTTGGAAAGCCTGGGACCTTCGATATACTCACGACTATGAGCGACTTTGCAGCAAATAATATGACGAGGCTCACTACCCTTGTTCGCGTGATTAACGGATGGTCAGGACCCGCCCTCACCCAGTACGGCCAGGAACGAGTCGAGCTGGGAGGACCCGTGGTAGGCAGATGGCTCTCCAAGATCGCTAATTACCTGACAAACGAGCTCGCCACCGACCTCTTCGGCTCCGACGAACCGGCACCAACGCGCATCTACACGTCCCTTCAGCCCTGGCAGGACGTGCTCTGGCAGATCGCAGCGCGTGCGATGGGATGGGAGCTCCTCGACACGCGACGCCCCCTGCCGGGCGACCTTTTTGTGACAAATTCTCTGGGGCCGGAGGCACGCGACGCGCTGGCGGCCGGCGCCCACGTGCTCGCCCAGCCCCGCGCCTACCTGTCCTTCGCCTGGGACGCGCGGCTCGACGGGGCCGTGGACGCGCTGGCCGAGATCGCCATGGCGCCCGACGCGCTCATCGTCGACACCCCCGACCTTCTGGCCAGCGCGAGGGACGAGGCCTTGGCTGGGCTGCGCGCCCCGGAGGGGGTCGCCGGGTCGCGCGTCGCGCTCCTGTGGGAGGGGCGCACCGGGGCAGGGCAGGTGCTCGACCAGTGGATGCAGGGACGCAGCGTGGTCCTCATCGACCCCCACGTTGTTTCGCCGGAGCGCCTCCCCCAGATCCTGGCGACGGAGGCCGCGGACGCGGGGCTGGTCACCTACGCCCGCTAGCGGCTACCAGACGCGCAGGACGCGCGCGGCCGCGAGCTTGAGTCCCTCGAGGCGGTCGCGCCTGATCTGCGACCAGCGCAGGGCGAAGCGCAGGCGGGCCCACTGCCCGTCGGCCTCAAGCTCGCGCAGGATCGCCGCGAGCTCGATGCGGCGCGGCGCGTCGAAGGTCCCCACGGCCTGGGCGGCGCGGCCCGTGCGGATGAACTGGTCGCGATAGAAGCCGTTGCGCAGCTTCTCCATGCGCGCGTCGCGAGCGCCCGCACCCGAATTGGCGCCCTGCACGTTGCCGCCGTGCTGGCGGTACTCCAGGGTCGGCTCCTCGCCGATCACCCAGGTCAGTCCGATCGCGCGCGCGAGGGCGTACACGTACCAGTCGTGCACGCCGATCTGGCTGTAGTCGAGCCGCGCGAGCACGCCGACGAGCGAGCGGTGCGCCTGCGGAGAAAACACGTATGTCGACCCGGGCCCGGCCGCCTCGAACAGGAAGTCCCAGTCGCGCATCGGCTGCGACTTGCGGATCAGGCGGCGCTCCCCCACCCCACCGCCGGGCAGCGACTCGAAAGAAGTCACGTTGGAGGAGACGACATCCGCCCCCGTGGCGGCCATGAGGGCGAGCTGGGTCGCCAGCTTGTCCTCGTGCCAGACGTCGTCCTGGTCGGTGAAGGCGACGAAGGACCCGTCGAAGGGGTGCGTCGTGAAGAGGTGCAGGAAGTTACCCGTCACGCCGGGGGGCCCGTCGCGCTGAGGCAACACGGTGATGCGCGGGTCGGCCGCGGCGCGCTCCTCCAGGTGGGAGCGCGTCGCGTCCGTCGACGCGTCGTCGGAGACGACGAGGGACACGTCCACGCCCACCTGGGCGAGCACGGAGTCCACCTGCTCGTCGAGCCACGCCCCGCCCTCGGCCATCCCGTTGTAGGTGGCCATGAGGACGGTGACGCGGGGGCGAGGCCGACCGTCGTCTCGGGTCACGCTACCCAAGGACTCAGTGCCCTTCGGCGGCGTACTTCGCCTCGACGGCCTCCTTGAGGGGAGCCCACCAGGCCTCGTTCTCGGTGTACCAGGCGATGGTGTCGGCCAGGCCGTCACGGAAGTTCGTGAACTTCGGTTCCCAGCCGAGCTCGGTGACCAGCTTCGAGTTGTCGATCGCGTAGCGCAGGTCGTGGCCCGGGCGGTCGGTCACGTGATCGAAGTCGTCGGGGGCGTAGCCCATGAGCTCGTTGAGGATGGCGACGACGTCGCGGTTGTTCGTCTCGCCGTTCGCGCCGATCAGGTAGGTCTCGCCGATGCGGCCCTTCATGAGGATGTCCCACACGGCCGTGTTGTGGTCGCGCACGTGGATCCAGTCGCGCACGTTCAGGCCGTCGCCGTACAGGCGGGGGCGCACGCCGCGCAGGCGGTTCGTGATCATGCGGGGGATGAACTTCTCGATGTGCTGGTAGGGGCCGTAGTTGTTCGAGCAGTTCGAAATCGTGGCCTCCACGCCGAAGGAACGCACCCACGCGCGCACCAGCAGGTCCGAGCCCGCCTTGGACGAGGAGTAGGGCGAGGAAGGGTTGTAGGGCGTGGTGGGCGTGAACTTCGCGGGATCGTCCAGCTCGAGGTCGCCGTAGACCTCGTCGGTGGAGATGTGGTGGAAGCGCACCTTGTGGCGGCGCACGGCCTCCAGCAGGGTGAAGGTGCCCACCAGGTTCGTCTGGATGAAGGGCGAGGGGTCCAGCAGCGAGTTGTCGTTGTG
>CATWCG010000334.1:0-2638 GCA_958349165.1 uncultured Actinomyces sp.
GTATCCGATAAAGTCGCCGGACTCGATGCCGGCGCCAACGATTACCTTACCAAGCCGTTTCATCTGGATGAGCTCGCGGCGAGAATCCGCAGCCTTACCCTCAGGCGCTTTACGCAAAACGACGTTGTTCTAACCTGTGGATCGTTGAGCTTTGACACCAAGGCGCGCATCGCTTCCGTAGACAGCGACACCCTGTCTCTCACACGCAAAGAAACGGGAATCCTGGAATATCTGATGCTTAATCAAGGACGTCCAGTGAGCCAGGAAGAGCTTATCGAGCACGTTTGGGATAGCACCGTAAACAGCTTTAGCAACGCAACCCGGGTTCATATCTCGTCACTTCGAAAAAAGTTGCGCAGCACTTTGGGATATGACCCAATCCGCAATCGAATTGGAGAGGGCTACGTCATGGAGGATGGCGAATGAAAGGGCTTTCGCTGCAATGGCGCATAACGATCATGACGGCACTGCTGACGTGTGCGGCGTGCGTGCTGACGAACTGCCTGGTCGGCTATACGGGCATGCGCTACATGGATGCCATCGGCAGTGGCATCTCGGCCCTTAGCGCAGCCGACGTAGATACACCTCAGGAGTTTGACCCAACGAAGGGGAGCCTCGATGACGAGGTCACGATCGTCGTAAACGATGCACAGGAGTCTTTTGGCATGACAGCTTGGTGCATCACGGCTGGAGTCACGCTGCTCGGCGGCGTGCTGGCATACTTTGTGAGCGGTCGCGCGCTCAAGCCGCTACGGTCTTTTGCCACCCAGGTAGAGTGCGTGCAGCCTGACAACCTAAGCGAAATCAGACTCAGTGAAGATGTGCCCACCGAGCTACAACGATGTAGCGCCTCCTTCAACGACATGATCGCCCGTCTTGGAGAAGGGTTCTCTTCACAGCGTCAGTTTACCGGCAACGCCGCACACGAGCTGCGCACCCCGCTCGCCCTTATGCAAGCACAGATTGAACTATTCATCTCCGAGCACTCCGGTTTGCAACCCGAAACCGCCGAGCTGCTCGGCCTGCTGCAAGAACAAACCGAGCGCATGTCTCGAATGACCAAGGTATTACTCGAGATGAGTGAGCTCCGCAGCGTTCCTTGCGAGGACGATGTTGAACTTGGCCCCTTGTCCGAAGAGGTCCTCACCGACCTTGCGCCACTTGCCGAAAAGAAGGGCATGGCCCTCAATTGTGCTGGAGACGCTTTAGTAATCGGGAGCGACACGCTCCTCTATCGGCTGGTGTTTAACCTGGTCGAAAATGCCATCCGTTACAGCCGCCCCGACTCGACTGTCAACGTCTCCATCTGCGACAACGACAGTCACGTATTCCTGCGAGTCGAGGACCAGGGCCCGGGAATACCCAAACAGTACCGTGAGAGCATCTTCCAACCATTCTTTCGCCTGGATAAATCCCGCAGCAGGGCATACGGCGGCGCAGGACTCGGGTTAGCACTTGTCTGGGAAATCGCAGCACTTCACGGTGGCACGGCAGAGGTTGAAACAAGTTCCGAGAACGGGACCGTGATGCTCGTGACCCTCTCAAAGGGGGCCACCACGTGATCCGACTGTCCAGGGGTCCCACGGGACTGCGGACAAAAAGTTGGACCATCAGGTCCGGTTTGAAGTCCGCATGGCATACAGTAGAGCCGTGGTGGAGAGGGCCGGGGCCGCTCGTCCGCGCTACAATAAACTCCGCGAATCACCGGCGAAAGGAACACGATGCAGGACGACAAGGACAGGCTCACACAATTCACCTCGGAGCAGAACATGCTACTCAACCGGCTTATGCTCAAGATGGTTAAATTCGATGCCGGCGACCCCAAGCGCATCCAGCACTTCGTGAAGGTGGCAAGTCTCGCGCGCACCATCGGCGAGGCCGAAAGCCTGCCCGCGCGCGAGCTCTTCACGCTCACCGCGGCGGCGATCGTCCACGATATCGGCATCCACCCGGCCATCGAGAAGTACGGCTCCAGTGCGGGCAAACTACAGGAGCAGGAAGGGCCGGCGCCGGCTCGAGCCATGCTGCGCGATCTGGGCTTTGATGTCCAGACCGTCGAGCGCGTGGCATTCCTAGTCGGGCATCACCACACCTACGACGCCATTGACGGGGTCGACTACCGGATCCTGGTCGAGGCGGACTTCTTGGTCAACCTGTACGAGGACGGCTGCTCCAGGGACGCCATGCTCGCGGCACGCGAGAGGGTCTTCCAGACCAGGACAGGCATAACGTTGCTCAACGCCATGTTCGGCCTGGAGAGTTAGTTCAAGCGTCATCAACCGCCTATAGTGGCGCATCTTTTTTAGTACTCTGGGAGATGTCATGAGCATTGCGTCGACGCGGTTGCCTTCGGTCATAAACGTAGGATACGTTTCCCGTTCGCGACCGGTAAATAGACGGTAAGCAATCGGTCGGCACAACATCAGACCTGTACAATGGGAGGAGAAATCGTGCCCCGGAAGGAATCCTGCAGCACGTATCCAGCCTGACCGAAGGAGCGACATGAATTCCATCGTATCTTTCCTCAACGGCGGCGGCCTGGGAGCCGTCATCCGCGGCGGCCTGGGAGCCGTCATCCTGATCGTCGTCCTGATTGTGCTGGCCTTCAACGCGTTCTTCGTGGTGAAACAGCAAAACG
>CATWCG010000335.1:0-2637 GCA_958349165.1 uncultured Actinomyces sp.
CAAGACGGGCTTGGAGGACCTGGCGCGCGCGCTGGGCGAGGCCGGCGTGGAGATCGTCTCCACGGGCTCCACGGCCGCTCGTATTGCGGCGGCCGGCGTGGCGGTCACCCCGGTCGACGACGTGACGGGTTTCCCCGAGGTGCTCGAGGGTCGCGTGAAGACCCTGCATCCCTTCATTCATTCAGGCATCCTGGCCGATCAGCGTAAGGCCGCGCACCGCGAGCAGATCGACCAGCTGGGGATCAAGGCGTTTGACCTGGTCGTGTGCAACCTGTACCCGTTCCAGGACACGGTTGCGTCGGGCGCGTCTTTTGATGAGTGTGTCGAGCAGATTGACATCGGCGGCCCGTCCATGGTGCGCGCTGCCGCGAAGAATCACCCGTCGGTCGCGGTCGTGACCTCTCCGGAGCGTTACGCGGATGTGGCCCAGGCCGTGGCGGGGGAGGGCTTCACCCTCGAGCAGCGCCGCGCGCTGGCCGCCGAGGCCTTCGCGCACACGGCGACTTACGATCTGGCGATCGCCGGTTGGTTTGCCGACGAGCTGGATCTCGAGGACGTGCGCGAGGCCCTCGACGAGGCCGCCGAGACCCACCTGGACGCCTCGGATGCTGCGTTCCTGGAGTCCCTGGGCTACCAGGCCGAGGAAGACTACGTGGTGGAGGCCGCCGAGGAGGACGGGCAGGCCTCGGGCATGCCCGTGTTCGTGGCCGACGCGTTCGAGCGCGTGGAGTCGCTGCGCTACGGCGAGAACCCGCATCAGGGCGCGGCCGTGTACCGCGAGATCGACGAGTCCTTCGAGGACGAGGAGGCCGACGACGAGGCCTTGGCGCCGGGTATCGCGAACGCGCGCCAGCTGCATGGCAAGGCCATGAGCTACAACAACTACACGGACGGCGACGCCGCTCTGCGCGCCGCCTACGATCACGAGCGCCCCTGCGTGGCGATCATCAAGCACGCGAACCCCTGCGGCATCGCCGTGGCGGACGACGTGGCTGAGGCGCACCGCCTGGCGCACGCCTGCGACCCGGTGTCGGCGTTCGGCGGCGTGATCGCCGTGAACCGCCCGGTGAGCGTGGAGCTGGCCCGCCAGATCGTCCCGATCTTCACCGAGGTCGTGCTGGCCCCCGACTACGAGGAGGGCGCGCTCGAGGTGCTGAGCGCGAAGAAGAACCTGCGCGTCCTGCAGGTGGAGCCCCCGGCTCGCGGCTCGTACGAGTTCAAACAGATCAGCGGTGGTCTGCTGGTCCAGGAGCGCGACGATATTGACGCGCCCGGCGATTCCCCGGAGAACTGGACGCTTGCGGCCGGCGCTCCCGCCGACGAGGCGACGCTGGCGGATCTGGAGTTCGCGTGGCGCACGGTGCGTGCGGTGCGTTCGAACGCGATCCTGCTGGTCAAGGATGGCGCGTCGGTGGGCGTGGGCATGGGCCAGGTGAACCGCGTGGATTCGTGCAAGCTGGCGGTTGAGCGTGCGAACACGCTGGGTTCGCGCTCGACGGGTGACGCGGCGGCGTCCAACGTGGACAGCGCGGGTGGCGCTCGCGCCTCCGAGGTCGTGGCCGAGGCTCCTGAGCAGCGTTCCATCGGCGCGGTCGCCGCGTCGGATGCGTTCTTCCCCTTCGCCGATGGTCTGCAGGTGCTCATCGACGCGGGCGTGAAGGCGGTCGTCCAGCCCGGTGGTTCCGTGCGTGACCAGGAGTCGATTGACGCTGCGAACGCCGCGGGCATCACGATGTACCTGACGGGCACGCGTCACTTCGCGCACTGATCATTCCCGTTCATGGGCTCCAGGGGGCGGGCGCCGGTGTGGCGCTCGCCCCCTGTGATCTGCTCGGGTGTGCTTGACAGGCAGTGGCGCGCAGCATATCGTTCAACTATTGAATAAAAGGCCGTTGGCCCCGTCGAAAGGCATTGCATGTCCACGCTGACCGTCGCCCCCGCCGCAACTGCGCGCGGCAACCGCGTCCTCGCCGACCGCTTCGGCGGCACGATCGTTCGTGAGATCGCGCTCGTCGCCGCTGGCACGATCGCCCTGATCGTCCTCGCCCGCGTGTCGATTCCGCTGCCTTTCACGCCCGTGCCGGTCTCGCTCGGTACGCTCGGCGCGCTGTCCGTGGGCGCGACCCTGGGTGCCCGCCGAGGCCTCGTCTCCGTCGCCGCCTACGCTCTGCTCGGCATCGCGGGCGCCCCGGTCTTCACCGGCACGAACGTCGGCTGGGCCTTCGCCTCTTTCGGCTACATCCTCGGCTATTTCCTGGTCGCCGCGATCGCCGGCCTGGCCGCCCAGCGCGGCGCCGACCGCCGCGTGCTCACCATGGCGCCGACCGCCCTCGCGTCCATCTTCTCCGTGTACGTCCTGGGCCTGGCGTGGATGATCCCTTTCGCGCACATGACGCTTGAGCAGGGCCTGATGAAGGGTTTCGTGCCTTTCATTGTCGGCGACCTGCTCAAGGCCGCCGTCGCCGCCGGGCTCTTCCCGGTGCTGCGCTCCCTCTTCCGCTGAGCCGCGCGTTCCAGCGTCACGAGAGTCGGCCTCGTCCCTCATGTGGGGGCGGGGCCGACCCCGTATCCGCGGACAAATGCGCGGTGACATGCGCTATGGTGCGCGACGGTGCAGGGTATGCGCGGGTAGCATTA
>CATWCG010000336.1:0-2627 GCA_958349165.1 uncultured Actinomyces sp.
AGCTTGGCCTGCATCGCGTCGAGGTGTGTGTGCGTCCCGAGAATGAGCGTTCGTTGGGCCTGTGTCGAGGCTTGGGGTTGGTCGAGGAGGGCTTGCGGCCGCGTTTTATGCACATCGCGGGGGAGTGGGCCGACCATGTCGCGTTCTTTATTGATGCGGAGTCTCTGCCTGAGGGTGGGCTCGTGCTGCGGCGTTGGGGCAGGCCGGCGATCGGCTAGGGTGAGTGCCGGGCGGTGCGCGTTACGAGTGGCCGGTATCACTTCCTTGCGGTGCTCGTGGGGTCAATGTTGCACGTGTGACGATTGAGGTTAGTTATCTTTTTACCGGGAGGTTTGAGAGCTCGACACGCCCGCGAGGCGCGGCAGTGCTACTCGCAAACCCCTTTACGTTGAGAGGGTGGAAATTGGTGGACTCGTCATCGCAGCGGTATTTGTGTCGCTTCTCGCGACCGTACCGTCGCTGGTCGCGCGCCGAACGGCAATCGTCCAGTCTCGCGAGATCGACCGATTTTCCCCGAGACTGCGCATCATTCATACGAATGGTCCAGAATTAGACTCGTGTGATCACGCCAGCGGGACGATCCTGGCGCGGCGCGCACTGACGAGCGGAGGAAGCATGCACACGGCCACCACTGGACGTACCCGGCCCGTCATCGACCGCCGCAACAATAGGGCCGTCCGCGACATTGCTAAGCTGCGCGCGCGCCGCGCGGCCCGGCTCGCCGCGGAGAGTGCGGCCGGGCGCCGCCGCATGGTCGTGACGGGTGTGTGTGCCCTCTCGACCGTCGTCCTCGGCATCGTTATTGCCGCGACCTCGATTGCTTGGGCGTGGCTCGTCGTGCCGGTCGCCGCTCTGGTTGCGTCGCTGGCGGCCTCCCGCGTCGCAGCTGTCCGCTCTCAGCGTGCTTCGGACCGTGAGCTTGAGCAGCTCACGAAGCTGCGCGCCGACGTGCGTGGTGCCGGTCGTCCGACGGCGCCCGCGCCGCAGCCGCGTGTTGTTGACGCTGCTCGGGGTGGGGGCGAGGCCGTGGCCGAGTCGCGTCCGAGCGCCTCGCGCGAGGCCGGCGCCGAGTCTGCCCCTCAGACGGGTTCCGTGCCCTCCCTCGTTTTCAACGTCGAGGTGCCCGAGGCCGTCGAGGTTGCCGACACGCCCGCACGTGCCTGGACCGTCGCCCCGATCCCCGCGCCGACCTACGCGTCGCGTGATCGTATTCGCGGCCGCATCGTCCATGCGGACACGGACCTGCGGGGCATTCCGCGCATCACGGCGGCGATTCCCGCGCGCCCCATCGCACAGACCGCTCAGGTTGGTGCCCGCTCGACCGAAGAGGTCGTCGCCGATCAGGCCGTTGCCCTCGACCTGGATGCCGTCCTGGACGCGCGCCGGGCCCAATAGGGCTGCTTGTTGCTGTCGTTGCCGCGCCGCGAGCCACCGGGCTCGCGGCGCGGTTCTTTCGTGGCCCCCTTGGTGACGCTGGGGAGTGGCCCCTTGGTGGCGCTGGGGAGTGGGTCGTCTTGGTCGGGATCGTCTTCTATGTCGCGTCTTCTTTGCGGCGTCCGCGGCGCGATGACTTGCTGTTCTCGGTCGGCTTGCGTGGAGACTTCGGAGGGTGCTAAGGTATATCCGTCCTTGGGGCTATGGCGCAGTTGGTAGCGCGTCTCGTTCGCAATGAGAAGGTCGGGGGTTCGAATCCCCCTAGCTCCACCACAGGCCGACATCCGATAGCGGGTGTCGGTTTTTTGTATGCCTGGTCGCGTTCGTGCGGTGCCTGTTGTTGTGTTGATTGGTGCCGCTGGTGTTCGGGGCGCCTGCTGGGCCGGGTTGTGGGGCCGGGCCGCTGTGTGTGCCGGTGGGCGGCGGCCCGCCCGCGAGCCGTCTGCGCCGCGAGCTTCGGGGTTATAGGACAAAACTGAAGGCGGTGGTCACCCAAAACATCGACGGCCTCCACCAGGCCGCGGTCTCCAAGCGCGTGCTCGAGCTCCACGGGAACTGGACGAGGCTGGAGTGCACGGGGTGCGGCGCGCGCTCCACCATCGACGACTTCGACGAGGCCCGGGCCGGGCGCGTGCCCCACTGCCCGTCGTGCTCCGCCGTGGTGCGCCCGGACATCGTGTTCTACGGCGAGGCTCTGGACCCGGCGACGCTGGAGGGGGCCGTCCTGGCCATAGCGGGGGCGGACATGCTGATCGTGGGCGGCACGTCGTTGGCGGTCTACCCGGCGGCCGGGCTCATCGACTACTACCAGGGCGGGCGCCTCGTCCTCATGAACGCGACGCCCACCCCCTACGACGGGCGCGCCGACCTGATCATCCGTGAGCCCATCGGCCGCGTCTTCGCGCAGATCCAGGGGCACGTGTGAGCAGGCGCCACAGTGCGGCCAGAGTAAGTGGCGGCGTGAGGCAGTTTCGCACCCGGTGCCCACAGCGCTGACTCACGCAACAGCACCCGCTCGCCCCACTGCGCCGCCAGCGCCCATCGATAGGCCCTGGGCGGCGGGACATCACATGGATCAGCCCGCCGCCCTTGGGATTCTGGGACGCCCCGAGCCGCGGCCTACTGCTACCCCTCCTTCCCGTCGTCCATCTTGCCGTCGTCCATCTTGCCGTCGTCCATCTTGCCGTCGTCCA
>CATWCG010000337.1:0-2625 GCA_958349165.1 uncultured Actinomyces sp.
CGAAGCACTTCTTGCCGAGCAGGGCGTTGCCGCCGTAGCCCGAACCGAAGGACCAAATCTCGTTGGTCTCGGGGAAGTGGGTGATGTACTTCTCATCGTTGCAGGGCCAGTTCGAGTCTTCCTGACCGGGCTCGAGGGGAGCGCCGACGGAGTGAACGGCGGGAACCCACACGCGGCCCTCGTTGATGAGATCCATGGCAGCAGCACCCATGCGGGTCATGATGCGCATGTTGACAACAACGTAGGGGGAGTCGGTGATCTCAACACCGAGCTGGGAGATGGGGCCACCAAGGGGACCCATGGAGAAGGGAACCACGTACATGGTGCGACCCTTCATGGCACCCGTGAACTTCTCGTGCAGGGTGGCCTTCATTTCCTTGGGGTCGGCCCAGTGGTTGGTCGGGCCCGCGTCCTCTTCCTTCTCACAGCAGATGAAGGTACGGGACTCAACACGCGCAACGTCGGACGGCTTGGAGCGAGCGAGGAAGGAGTTGGGGCGCTTCTCCTCGTTCAGCTTGGTGAACATGCCGCTCTCGACCATCTGCGCGGTCAGGCGATCCCACTCTTCCTGGGAACCGTCGCAGAACTCAACGGCGTCAGGGGTGGTCAGCGCAGCGATTTCAGCAACCCACTTGATGACATCTTCGGGAGCGTTGGCCGGAGCCGCCGCACGAACGTCCTGTTCGGTCACGGACATTTTGCCTCCTGAGGCATTTTGAATTGTCGAGGCCGCGATATGCGTCCCCGATTGACAGAATCAATCATGCCGGAACCAATGCCCACGCTTGCGGGCGCTTGGTCCCGGTCACATCACAATCGTAGTCGAACCAGTCACAGGCCGCCCGACCGACAGGGACTTTCTGCCCACCCACAAGGCGTTTCGTGTCCGCGCGAGCGCGCCCAGGCCTCGTCCATAGGACCGAAGATCAAGCCCCGGCCGACCCCGTGAGATAGAACACGATCATTGGTGTAACAAAAGCGCATCTGAACTTGAAGTCTGCCCACCCCATGACGGACGATTACAGGTAGCACAACAGTGCCGTTCACCATTGGAAGGACCGAATACACCATGGGATTCCGAAACAAGACCCAAGGCCCTGACTTTTTTGAAGACTTCACCTCCCAGGCCCGCCAGCTCGTGCAGGCCGTCGAGTTCCTGACGCACATCTACGCCGCCTCCCCCGAGGAACGCATCGCCCTGCGCGACCAGCTCCACGAGGTCGAGCACCGCGGCGACGAACTGAACCACGACATCGTCCAGCGCATCAACTCCTCGTTCATCACGCCCTTCGACCGCGAGGACCTGCAGTCGCTGGCCTCCCACCTGGACGACTGCCTGGACTTCATCGACGAGGCCGGCGACCTCCTCGTCGTCTACGGCATCGCCGACATCCCCAGCTCCCTGGTCTCCCTGCTGAACACGCAGATCGAGGTCATCAAGAACTGCGCAGACCTGACCGCGGAGAACATGCCCAAGCTCAAGTCGCCCATCGACATGCGCGACTACTGGATCGAAATCAACCGCCTCGAGAACGAGGGCGACCTGGCCTACCGCCGCACCCTGACGGCCCTGTTCGACTCGGGCCTCGACCCGGTCACGATCATCAAGCTGAAGGACATCGTCCAGGGTCTCGAATCCTGCGCCGACGCCTTCGAGGAGCTGGCCAACGTCATCGAGTCCCTCGCACTGAAGGAATCCTGAGCCGTGGATCTGAATCTGATCCTCGTCTGCGTCGTCATCGTCGTCGCGCTGTTCTTCAGTTACACGAACGGCTTCCACGACGCGGCGAACGCGATCGCGACCTCCGTGTCGACGCGCGCGTGGACTCCCCGCGCGGCACTCCTCATGGCGGCGACGATGAACGTCATCGGCGCCATGATGGGCACGGCCGTCGCCAAGACGGTCGGTAAAGGCATCATCTCGATCAGCGACTACGCCGAGTCTCCACTGCCGGAGATGCAGCAAAAGGGCCTGGTCATCATCCTGGCCGCCCTGCTGGGCGCCTGCATCTGGAACCTCATCACCTGGTGGTTCGGACTCCCGTCGTCCTCCTCGCACGCCCTCATCGGTGGCATGGCGGGCGCCGGCCTTATGAGCGGCACGGTCGTTTACTGGTGGGGCATCATGAGCCACGTCGTGATCCCGATGTTCGCCTCCCCCATCATCGGTTTCATCGTCGGCTACATCGTCATGAAACTCGTCCTGTGGCTGCTGCGCAAGGCCCAGTATCACCGCACGATGCGTCGCTTCCGTGCCGCCCAACGCATCTCGTCGGCGGCCATGGCCCTGGGCCACGGCATCCAGGACGCGCAGAAGACGATGGGCATCATCGTCATGGCGCTGATGGCGGGCGGTTACGGCGAGCACCACAACATCCTCGATCCCATCACGGGCGAGATGAACGTGCCCCTGTGGGTGAAGATTTCGAGCGCTCTGGCGATTTCGCTGGGCACGATGGCCGGCGGCGGGCGCATCATGCGCACGATTGGCCGCAAGATCATCGACCTGGATCCGGCTCGCGGCTTCACCGCCGAGGCCGTGTCTGCCTCGATCCTGTACCTGTGCTCCTACGTCATCCACGCCCCCATCTCGACGACGCAGGTCGTGTCGACGGCGATCATGGG
>CATWCG010000338.1:0-2622 GCA_958349165.1 uncultured Actinomyces sp.
CGGGCAAGCTCTCGCCCGATGCCAGGCAGTAGCTTCGGTGGGTTCGACCGGTGACTCCTACGACAACGCCCTGGCCGAAGCCTTGAACTCCTTGTACAAAGCAGAACTCATCTACAACGAGGCGCGCCCCGGCTACGCCGGCCCCTGGCGCGATCGGAGCGAGGTCGAACGCGAAACCGCCGCCTGGGTCCACTGGTACAACACCCGCCGCCCCCACCTCGCCCTGGGCGGCATCACACCACAACAAGCAGAAAACCAACACACAACAACACGAAAGGAAGCGGCCTAAACAAGCCTCCACAAAACCCGGGACTTGACAGAAGTCTTCGATCCAGGTGGCGACCCCTGTGTAGGCCTGGCCGCGCGCGGCCGAGCGTCGCCCCGAGGAGCGGCTATTGGACCGTGATGAGTTCCTTGGTTGCCGCGTGATCTTTGATGTGTCCCATGGGCACACACCTAACTCGATGAATCTAGCGCCAGCAGGCCCCCATCAACCCGCACAGTACCCGCGCAGCCGCTACCAACCATCAGGTACGAATAAGCCGGGCACCCACTTTCCCGCAATAACAAGGGAAAACAGGCCACCCGGCCAGTGCCAGCCACACAACGGGCCGTATCCGTCTGAACTGAACAATGGAGCCGGCTATCGGACTCGAACCGATGACCTGCTGTTTACAAGACAGCTGCTCTACCAACTGAGCTAAGCCGGCGGCGGACACTAGTGTGCCACAGATTGGGGGCCCGGCGCGCGGGCGAAAGAGTGAAGCACCACGCCCCCGGGCGAGCAGTGGGACCAGCGCGGCCCGCGGGAGAGCGAAGCAACACGCCCCCGGGCGAGCACTGGGAGCAGCCCGGCGCGCGGGCGGGAGAGTGACACACCACGCCCAGGCGAAGAGTGGGGCGGGCCCGCCAAGCGGACCCGCCCCACCACCGTCTCGATGATCAGTTCGAGCTGGTGGTTGTTCCCTCGCTCTGCGACTGGCCGTCGCCGCTCTGGGAGGGCTCGGTGGCGGCGGGCGCCGAGGTGGGATCGACCAGCGGGGTCACGGAGTCGGAGAATCCGAAGAGCTCCTTGATGGCGGCACGCATGGACTCGGGGTCGTTGGTGAGCGTCACCAGGGTGGAGTGGTCCTTGACCAGCTCGGGTGTACCGAGCTTGTTGGGCTCACGCCCGTCAACGGACGCGTTCTTCCAGGCGTTGGAGGAGGCCTCGAGGTAGGGCTCGACGGCGTTGACCGGGAAGGTGGCGATGACGTCTGCGGGGACGCCGACCTCGGTGGCGATCTGCTTGACCTGCTTCCAGGAGGCGTCAAGGTTCTGGACGACCGTGCCATTCCCCGCCTGGAACTGGGAGCGGAAGTAGGCCAGGAGCGCGTGGTGGAACTCGACCCACTTGTCGGGGGCCTTCTGGGCGACGACCAGGGAGGCACCGGTCGCAGGCTTGAGGTAGTCCATGTTCACGGTGATAACGGGCTGCAGCTCAAGGTTGTAATGCCCTTCGGAGGCCCAGGTCGTCAAATCCTCGCCCAGGACGGCGTCGAGGTCGGCGCACGCGTGGCAGGAATAGTCGAAGTACTCGGTGAGCGTGGGCAGATTCGGGTCGGCCTGGGAGGACACGCCGTTGCCGTTGACGACGATCGGCCGCCCATCCGCGAAGACTCCGAGGACCTCGGAGGGGTCGACGTTGCGGGCGGCGTTGATCTGGGACTGCTGCTTCCAGATCACGCCGCCGACGGCGCCGACGACGGCCAGGATGATCGCGGCGACGACGGAGATGACGATGATGCGGGTGCGACGGTCGGCGCGCTCCTGCGCCAGGCGCATCTGCGCGGCCTTCGCGCGCACGGGATCGACGTCGGGCTTCTTCTTCTGAGCCATGACCTTACCTTCCAGAATTAGTTGAATGTTGCAATAGTAGCGAGCGCAAACGCCACTCGCCTAGTGCGACAGGCCACCCGTGATGGCGTACCAGGAGCCAATCAGGAACCCCACACAGCCTACCGCGAGGAGGGCCCGCCCCCAGAGCGGACGCACGACACCCCGCAGGGACGTGGCGATTCCGACGCGCAGGTCGGCCGCGAAAGGCATGAGCCAGGCCGCCAGCAGCGTGAACGTCGCGAGCCCCCACACGATGGCCGCCCCCGTCGGATCGCTCAACCAATAGTCCTCGCGCGAGGGACTGGCCGAGCTGGCGGCGTCGAAGGGCCAGCTCCACAGGATCACGCCCTGGTGGGAATAGGAGACGAGGACCCAGACCATGTAGGGAATGAGCCCACCAATGACGAGCGCGAGGGAGCTGGTCAGTACAGATCGCACGAGCAGGATCGGGGACATGGCGATGACGGCCGCCCCGTCGCTGGATTTGGGGCCGCGCAGGATACGGCGCCGCTCGACCCACCTGGTCATGGCGCCGACGAGGCCGAAGGCGGTCAGCGCGATGCCGACGATCATCGAGCCGGTGACCCCAAGCATGAACGGGAGGGCCGCGAGCGCGGCGAGCAGGGCGGCGCCGGAGAACCATGCCCCCTTGCTCCACGACGAGGCCGTGGCCGCCTGCCCCGAGGGGACAGCGCCCGGCTCGCCAGCACCGGGCGCCCACGCGGGGCCGGGCTGGGCCAGGGG
>CATWCG010000339.1:0-2620 GCA_958349165.1 uncultured Actinomyces sp.
GTGAACAGCGCGTTGTTCGCGACCTCACCGAAGTTCCAGCCCTCGCCGTAGATGTACAGGCGCGAGCCATCCACGCCGTCCTTCTCGAGGGTGAGCTGCGAGAGGGCCTCCTTGGCGCGCTTCATCTCATCGGCCGGGTGGTGCCCCATCAGGTCGAAGCGGAAGCCGTCGACGTGGTAGTACTTCGCCCAGTGGATCATCGAGTCGATCATGAGGCGTTCGCTCATCGCATTCTCGGTAGCCACGTTCGAGCAGCACGTCGAGGTCTCCACGCCTCCCGAGGCGTTGAGGCGCTGGTAGTAGCCGGGCACGACGCGGTCAAGGACCGAGTGGGCGTCCTGGCCTGCGGCAGGCGTGTGGTTGTAAACCTGGTCGAGCACGACCTGCATGCCGATGTAGTGCAGGCCGCCGACCATGGAACGGAATTCGCGCACGCGGGCGCCACCGTTTTGGTGGGAGGCGGTCGCGTACGAGCCTTCGGGGGCCATCCAGTGCAGCGGGTCGTAGCCCCAGTTGTAGGCGTCCTCGTCGGCGACGGCGGCCACGGCCGCCTGCTGTTCCTCGGAGGCCGGTCCAGCGTCGGCCGGGATGGCGGGCTTCGCCTGCTCGGAGCGCCTCTCGGGGATGGTGGCGATGTCGAAGGTGGGCAGCAGGTGCACCGTGTTCATGCCGGCGCTTGCCAGCTCGCTCAGGTGGCGCATGCCGTTGGACTGGTACTGCGTGAAGGCCATGTAGGTGCCGCGCATGTACTCGGGCACGGACTTGTCTGCGGCGGAGAAGTCGCGCACGTGCAGCTCGTAGATGGAACGCTCGGCGTCATCGTCGATGACGGGCGCCTTGGTGTTCTTCCACACGGTGGGCGCGATCGAGGGGTTGTCCATGTTGACGGCCACGGAGCGCGTGGAGTTGACGGTCAGGCCCACCGAGTAGGGGTCGGTGACCTGGTTCGTTTCGACGGCTCCGGTGGCGGGCACGTAGACGCGCACCTCCCACAGGTACTGGGCGCCCTCGTTGATGGTGCCCGCCGCGTTGTCCACGCTCCAGCGCCCGTCCTCGCCGCGCGTGGCGGGGGTACGCACGGGGTCACCCGCGATCTCATTGTCGGCACCGCGCGGGGTGCGGGTGTTCCACGAGAGCAGGGTGACATCCTTGGCGGTGGGGGCCCACAGCGCGAAGGTCGGCTTGCCCGCGTCGTTCCATCCCACGCCGTACGAGGCCTGGGCTGCCTTGGCGGCGTAGATGGCGTCCAGGGCCGGGGCGATCTGGACGCCGGTGAAGGCGTTGATCGTCTCGCCCGACTTCTGCGCGACCGCGACCTGGCCGGTGAGGGCCTCACGCGCCCCGGCCTCGTCGAGGGGAGCCGTCAGCGCGATGTAGCCGTTGAGGTTCGGGTGGGCCAGCGTGACCTCGGAGGGGAGGTCACCGGCGACGCTCAGTGGCGTGACGGTGCCGCCGCTCACTGCGCCGTCGGTCAGGCCGGCGCCACCCTCCGGGGCGGTCACGAGCTCATAGGACAGGGCGGCGGATCCGTCCAGGACCTGTGCGCGGGTGACGCCCTGGGGCAGCAACGAGGTCGGCCACGCCAGCGTCGTCGCGTTCACCCAGTAGGCGCGCTGCTCGCCCAAGCCTGCCACGCGCGCGTCGGCGGTCGCGATGTCGAGCTTGTGGGTCGCGGAATCGTAGGTGAAGGTCACGAGCTTGTTCGCTTTCGTCGCAAACTGGTAGTTGGCGCCACCGGCGGCGCCATCCTGCCCGTAATTCTCATCCCAGGATCCGCCGATGGCAACCTTGAGCTCGTAGGTACCCTCCGGGAGGGCCGTCGTCTCATAGGTGTAGGTGCCGTTGCCCGTGGGCTCCATGAGCGGGGCCAGGCAGTCGGGCTTCCAGTTGTCCGAGCAGCCCAGGGCCTGTTGCTCCGACCCGGGCAGGGTCACCATCTGATCGGTGACCGTATTCCACACGCGGTGCGTCGACTGGTTGTAGTAGAAGGTGACGGCGGTTTCTTGCTTCAGGGAGTAGGCGATGTTCGCTCCCCCGGGTGCTCCCCCCTGGCCGTAGGAGGTGTCCCACGAGCCGCCTTCGGCGACCTTGTACTCGTAATCGCCGGCGGGAAGGGTGAAGGTGGCGGTGTAGACGCCGGTGGCGTCGCGAGTCAGCGCGGCTTTCTCGCACTCGGGTGCCCAGTCGGCGTCGCAGCCCATGACCTTATTATGGTTACCGGGGATTGTCACCAGTACGTTGTCGCCGGCTCCAGCGCCCGCGGCGTCGGCCCCCTGCGCTCCCACGTCGTGGTTTGTCGCCTCCTCGCCCGGTTCCGCCCAGGCGGCTGGGAGCGCACCCCCCATCAGTGCTAGCGCAGTGCCCACGCCCAGGGCGCGACGCAGCAGCGTCCTGTTGTGTCGGTATGTCACGGAAGACTCCCTCGTCAAAACGGTCCCCACTTTTCGGGGCTGTTTCATAGGTTAGACACTGTGTAACGGTCAGGAAAGTTTTCTGCAAAGCACAAGCGAAAGCGCGGAGCTGGGGCAAACAAAAAAACTCGCCACCGAATCGGTGACGAGGTCTGTGGTACCCCCAACCGGATTTGAACCGGTGTTAACGCCGTGAGAGGGCGTCGTCC
>CATWCG010000340.1:0-2597 GCA_958349165.1 uncultured Actinomyces sp.
GACTGGCGGGCCTCGTCCTCGGTGAGCTGACCGCGGCCCACCAGGCCACGGATGTACACCGCGCGCGTGGAGGGGATGCGGTCGATGAGGGAGTACATGACCGGCTGGGTCATCGACGGGTCGTCGCCCTCGTTGTGGCCGCGGCGGCGGTAGCACACCATGTCGATGATGACGTCCTTGTGGAAGGCGTTGCGGTACTCGAAGGCGAGATGCGCGCAGCGGATGACGGCCTCGGGGTCGTCCGCGTTCACGTGCAGGATCGGGACCTGTAGGCCCTTGGCCAGGTCGGTCGCGTAGCCGGTCGAGCGCCCCTGCGTCGGGCCGGTCGTGAAACCGATCTGGTTGTTGACAATGATGTGGATCGTGCCGCCGGTCTTGTAGCCCTCCAGCTGGGAGAGGTTGAAGGTCTCCTGGACGACGCCCTGGCCGATGAACGCCGCGTCGCCGTGGATGAGGATCGGGATGATCGGCAGGTCCGGGTCGCCCAGGGCCTCCTGCTTGGCGCGCACGATGCCCTCCAGGACGCCGTCGGCGGCCTCCAGGTGCGAGGGGTTGGCGCCCATGTAGACCTTCGTGGCCAGCCCGTCGTCCAGGGAGTACACGCCCCACGTCCCCAGGTGGTACTTGACGTCGCCGGACCCCTGGACGGAGTTCGGCATGTAGTTGCCCTCGAACTCGTCGAAGATCTGCGCATACGACTTGCCGGCGATGTTGGCCAGCACGTTGAGGCGGCCGCGGTGGGCCATGCCGATGGCGACCTCGTGGATGCCGCTGCGCGCCGAGTCGGCGAGGATGTGGTCGAGCAGCGGGATCAGGGACTCGCCGCCCTCGAGGGAGAAGCGCTTTTGGCCCATGAACTTCGTCTGGAGGAACTCCTCGAAGGCCTCCGCGCGGATGAGGGTGCCCAGGATGTGGCGCTGGGCGTCGGGGGAGAGGGCCTCGTAGGGGCGTTCGATGCGGCGCTGGACCCAGGCGCGCTGTTCGGGGTCCTGGATGTGCATGTATTCGATGCCGACGGTGCGCGTGTACGTGTCGTGCAACTGCGTGAGGATGTCGCGCAGCAGCATCTGGTCCGAGCCGCCGAACCCGCCGGTGGGGAAGGGACGGTCCAGGTCCCACACGCTCAGGCCGTAGGAGGCGATGTCCAGGTCGGGGTGGCGGCGCACGCGGTAGGCCAGCGGGTCCGTGTCGGCCGCCAGGTGTCCGCGCGAGCGGTAGGCGTGGATGAGTTCCGCGATGCGCGCGGGCTTGCCCTTTTCGCGGTTCGGGTCGTACTCGTAGTCGGCCTCCCACGAGTAAGGGCGCGTGGGCACGTGCAGGGACGTGAAGACGCGCTCGTAGAAGCCTTCGCGGCCCGACAGCTTCGCGTCGACCAGGCCCAGGAGGCGGCCCGACGCCGCGCCCTGGATGATGCGGTGGTCGTAGGTGGAGGAGAAGTACATCGTCTTGCCGATGCCGAGGGACGCCAGCCGCTTGGGGGAGACGCCGCGGAATTCGGCCGGATAGTCGGTGGCGCCCACGCCGACGATGAGGCCCTGACCGACCATGAGGCGCGGCACGGAGGTGGTGGTGCCCAGCGTTCCCGGGTTCGTGAGGGTGACAGAGGCGCCCTGGAAGTCCGCGGTCGTCAGCGTTGCGGTGCGGGCGCGCGCGACGAGGTCCTGGTAAGCGTCGACGAACTCGGAGAAGGTCAGGGTGTCGGCGTCGTGGATGACCGGGACCTTGAGGGAGTGATTGCCCTGCGCGTCGGCCACGTCGATGGCCAGGCCGAAGCCGATGTGCGCGAGCTGTTCGACGGCGGGCTTGCCGCCCTCGAGGGTGTAGCGCACGTTGAGGTCGGGCATCTCGCACAGCGCCTCCACCAGCGCGTAGCCGATGAGGTGCGTGAAGGAGACCTTGCCGCCGACGGTGCGCGCCAGGTGGGCGTTGATGAGGGCCCGGTTTTCGATGAGGAGCTTGGCGGGGATCTGGCGCTGAGAGGTGGCCGTGGGGATGGACAGCGAGGCCTCCATGTGCTTGGCGGTCGCGCGGGCGGCGGACTTGAGGATGTGCAGCTCGTCGTGCGAGGGGGCGCCCTGGAAGAGCGTGAAGGCCGCGCGCCCGTGCTGTTGGCGCGTGTAGGGGCTGGTGGCCTCGGCGAGCGCGGCGGGCGGGGCGGGCGGCAGGTCGGAGCGCGTGACGGAGACGACGTGTGTGGGCTCCTCCGGTGCGGGCTGAGCGTCCTCTTCGATGTCGAGGGTCGGCGGCGTGACCGATGCGGGAATCGCGTGATCGGTGGGGGCCGAGGCCTCGGCGTGCTCGCTGGGCGAGGCCGACTCGGGCGTCGCGGGAGCGCCCTCGGGGATGTGGGGACGCTTGGCGCGCAGCTGCGGGGGAGCGGAGGGAGTGGGCACGTATTCCTCCGTAAGTGTCGCGCCGCGCGCATGGGCCAATTCCCGCGCGGCCATACCTCGGCAATTCTACCGCCGCGTGATCGTCTTCACGAAACCTGGTACAACTTTGGCGTGTTGTTCAAGGGCCTTTGGTCCGTCATAGGGAGAGTATTGGCACAGCTGCCCCTCTGTGGGGACGCGCACGCGAGGAGTGCGGCCCAGGAA
>CATWCG010000341.1:0-2596 GCA_958349165.1 uncultured Actinomyces sp.
GGTCCGGCGCGGGGGTCGGCTCCGGCGTGGGGGTCGGCTCGTCGACCGTCACCCAGTACAGGAAGCGAGAATCGCCGCCGCCGACGGCATGGAGGACAACCTGGGAGGTCTCACCCTCGCCGAGCTCGACTTCCTGCGTCGTCTTATCTGCGGGGTTGACGAGCATCAGGTGCGCGCCCGCGCTCGGCTTCTTGACCGTCAGGGTGATGTCCTGGGCGGTCTCGGCCAGCGAACCGTTGTCGGTGCGCGGGTCGAGGAGGACCGAGGGGTAGCGGGTCTGGCCGGTCAGGGCGTTGACGACCATGAAGCCCGTGGGGGCCGTCGTGGAGTCGCCGAAGATCTCGGCGGACTTGGCGCCGTCCAGCCCAGCCAGCTGCTCGAAGTAGCCGACGACGACGTCGCCGGGCAGGCCGTCGTTGACGGAGCCGACGTTGGTCACCGACATGTCGACCAGGCCGACGGCGGCGTTGGCGGCCGTGGCCTCGTCGCCGGTGGCGAAGTTGCCGTACTTGTAGCCGCTCAGCGTCGGAGTCTCGGAACGGGCCGCGTACTGTCCGGGTTTGTAGGCGACGAACGTGGAGTTCATGGCCTTCGTGTAGTTACCGATGTAGGAGACGTTGCCGAAGATGTTGGAGAACTCGTAGAAGGAGCGCGTCGGCGCGCCATCGTGATCGATGATGGAGGAGCGGTCGTAGCCGTTGTACTCCATGCGGAAGAGGCCGAACCACTTCTGGCCGGTCGCCAGGCCCAGGGAGGGCACGATCGACTTCTCGGAGGCCGACACGTTCGCGTCCCAGTTGTAGTCCAGGTACTGGCCGTACAGGATCGGGCTGGATCCGTCGCCGGTCAGGCCCTTGAGGCCGTACTCGCGCTGCTTCTTCCACGTGTTGGTGTTCAGCAGGTTCGTGACGACCTGCTGGGGAGCCGGTCCGCCGTTGGCGCCCCAGTAGTACTTGTCCCAGCTAAGCAGGTCGGGCTTGGCGTTCTCGACGTAGTAGCTCAGGTTGGCGTCGCGGTACCAGGAGGGGTCGTCCCAGGAGTTGGCGTGGACGACGGCACCGGGGATGTTCTGCTTGGACCAGGAGAACCAGTTCTTGAAGCACTCGGATTCGCCGCGGTTGAAGCCGCCCTCGTCGCCGTACTGGATGTCAACGAGCGTGGAGGCATAGGGCGACATGTACTCGTTCATGAAGTTGTGGGGCTCGCCGGCGTTGCACATGCTGTTCTTGCCGGTGGGTGCCTTCGCGAGCGCCCACGGCGCCCCCTTGCCCAGAGACTCCATCATGGGGGTGTTGAACATGGGCAGGTCGTAGAACATGGGGAACGCGCCACCCGTCAGGTCGCGCTCATGAGCGTCGAAGCCGCCGCGGCCGTACCCTTCGGAGGGCACCCACGCGGGCATCATGACGCCGTACTGGAGGGCGAGCGCCTGGGCGCGGTTGACGCCCCACTTGCCGTCCCCGGGATCGAAGCCGGAGTAGCGCTCATACATGGAGTTATCGACCGCGGGTGCGACGGGGGTCTGGCCCGCGGGCAGGCCCCACACCTCGAGGTCGTTGAAGGTGACGGCGGTGGCGATGTTCTGGGGGGTCTGGGGTTCGGTCTCGTCGTTCATCCAGATGCGGATATTCTTGGCGAGGTGGTAGGCGTTGAAGTCCCAGTACCACAGGCCGCGCGCGTCGCGCGTGAGCGAGGCGTGGGTGACGATGGTTGTCCACGGGCCGCCGTCTGCTTCCTGGACCGCGATGGCCACGGAGTTACCGCCGTGCCACGACTGGGCGCCGGCGGGCAGGGTGGGGGTGCCCCAGCCGTTGACGCGGTGCACGTAGCGGGCCTCGCCGAGGTGCAGTTCGATGCCGGTGACTCCCTCGGACCAGTCGGAGGCGCGCACGAGCGGGTTCGAGGTCCACGTTGTCTTGGGATCGAGGTCGGTCAGGGCCGCGTTCTCGGCCTCGCTCGCGCCGTTCGCCGAGGCCGTGGCGGGCACCAGCACGTTGCCGCGGAAGTCGGTGTCCACCTTGGTGATGTTGACGACGTAGGTGGCTTCCTTGCCGTCCTTGGACACGTGCGCGGTGATGACGTTCAGGCCGGTGGTGAGGTCGAGGTTGGTCACTCGCCCGTCGGCGTCGGGGGTGGCGCCGTTGATGGTGACGGTGGCTCCGTCGACCGCGCGGAGGCGGGCCGAGACGGTGGTGGCGTGGTAGTAGCCGGTCGCCGTGTAGGTGTGGGTTGCGGGAGCGAAGTCCACGGGCTTGCCGGGTTCGCCGTAGGGGAGCTGGTCGATGACGAAGTCCAGGACCAGGTCTGATGCGCCGGAGCCCTGCTCGGGGGCGTCGGGGTGGGGCACGACGGGTCGGACCGCGTCGTTGCCGCTGCCGCCCTCATTGTTTCCGTAGGAGGTGATCGCGTTGCCCTGCGCGTCGCAGGGCAGGAGCTTGATGTCGGACAGGGCCATGTCGGACTTGCCGGGCGCGAGGGAGCGCAGGCCCGCCAGGGCGATGACGCGCTTCGTGGTCGCCGGGAAGGTGACGTACTGTTCCTTGTTGCCGAACTGGAGGTCGCTTCCGTGCGCGACCTCGGTGCCGCCGTCCCAGGT
>CATWCG010000342.1:0-2592 GCA_958349165.1 uncultured Actinomyces sp.
GGATCGGGTGCAGCGCCCCCAATCACAAGAACAAACGCGGAATCTGCGAGACGACGGCCGACACAACAGCGCGAGGACCGCGACACCCGTTACGGGGCGCGACACCCGTTATGAGCCGCTGCACCCGTTATGGGCCGCTGCACCCGATCAGAAGGGGTGCACTGCCTACGGATCGGGTGCAGCGCCCCCAATCACAAGAACAAACGCGGAATCTGCGAGACGACGGCCGACACAACAGCGCGAGGACCGCGACACCCGTTACGGGGCGCGACACCCGTTATGAGCCGCTGCACCCGTTATGGGCCGCTGCACCCGATCAGAAGGGGTGCACTGCCTACGGATCGGGTGCAGCGCCCCCAATCACAAGAACAAACGCGGAATCTGCGAGACGACCGCCGACGCGCAGAGGGTAGGTGAAAGAACAAAACGTGTTGGTTTTGTGGCGACTTTTCGGCTTGTCGGTGCGGAAAAGTTGGTATTTTAGTTGGTTGGGTCCAGCTATGAGGATGGACAAAACGTGTTGGTTTTGTGGCGACTTTTCGCTTTGTTGGTGCGGGACAATCAGCATTAAAGGGTGAGCTGTTCCAGGCGGCCGGCCACCGGGCCCGAGGCGCGCCGCCCGCGCTTGATGTGGGCTCTGGCGCTGGACCCGTGTGCATCGTCGCTGCCGAGTCGAAGCGCGTCTGCGCGACCTCGCTTCTCACTCAGTGGTGTCCTGCATGGCGCTGTGCGCGCCCGTGGGCGTCATCAGTAGGCCGGACCGGATCGGGGAGGGCGTGCGGTGTGGGTAGTGGCGTGCGACGTGATGGATGCGCTGTGTGACACGGGAGCGGTCGTGGTCGTTTCGTGACTCCTGGTGGGTGTTTGTCGAGTCCGCGCGAATCTTTAGAAGTCGGTCGAAACAAAGAGGCATTTGTTGCCTTTTCGTCTTAGTTCACGCTATTTCTCATCGTTTCACAAGGTGTTCGACACGCCCGACATCTAAAATTTGACACTTTGATAGCAAAGCAAGTCGAAAGGCGGAAAGGCGCTTTTGTCGAGTGCAGTTATTCCCGGTTATGGAGGACTGTCTGCTCCGATTCTTGACCAAATTACAGAGCAGTAGCATAGACTGGCAGGGTGTGAAGCGACGCCGTCGCACATCCCGTTGACAGGAGTTTTCTATGGTCGCCTCGAAGCGCCGTCACGTCGGTGCACTTCTTGCTGCCTTCGTATTGGTACTGAGTTTCTTTGGCCTCACACAGGTCCTCTCCGCCCCGGTCCCCGCGCGCGCGGACACGCCTTCCTGCCCGACGGCAGTGACCAACGTGAGCGACAAGGTCGCGCTGGACTGGGATAAGGCTCAGCTGGTTGACCACGCCGGACACGAGGTCCACTCGGTCGGAGACTGGTGGGACCTGGGCGTCAAGCTCCCGTGGCAGACGCAGGGGCGTGTGAAGGCCGGTGACTACTTCACCTACGACGCTTCCGTCGTCGAACCCACCTCCGGGAAGTCGGTGCTTCGTCCGACGGTCTCGCGTAGCTTCGACGTCGTCTCCCACGACAACATTGTCGTCGGCTGCGGCACGTGGGCGGCCGACGGCACTGTGACCGTCGTCTTCAACAACAAGGTTGAATCCGCCGCACAGTGGTACGGCACGGTGACGACGAATGGCCTGGCCAGCTACACCGGCCCCGGTGGCGAAACCTACAAGGTGGTCATCGGAGGCAAGGTCACCCGCACCCTGGACATGACCCGCCGCACCCCCGGAGAGGCCCGCTACCAGAAGGACGGCTGGCTGAACCTGAGCGACTCGGAGGACGGCGACGAGAACAAGGCCATCATGTGGCGAGTGGTTCTGCCCGCCGGCGACACGGCCGTCACTGGAGCCTCAATCGTCGACGAGGCCCCCGCCGGTTCGCGCTGGAGCTTCGACTGCGACACGGTCAACGAGTACACGAAGACCCACACCTTCATCGTCACGGACCCGACGACCTCCGAGGGTCTGCGCCGCGACAAGGACACCTCGAACGGTGCGTTCGGTAACGCCGCCCAGATCGAGTGCACCTCCACGAAGGTCACTGTGAAGCTCGCGGAGATCCCCGCCCACCAGTCGGCCATCATCATGCTGCCGGCGCGCGTCGAGGGTGCCAAGCGGGCCGGCGATATCGCTGGCGAATTCGCGAACACCGTGAACTACACCGTCCCCGGTGAGACGGTCGAGCCCATCACGAAGGTGCTGCGCTACGGCGCCGTGGCCGACGCCTACGCGCACCAGACATTCTCGGTGACCAAGAAGGTGGAGGGCGAGCTGCCCGAGTCCGCGAAGGACCTCGACTACACGCTCGTCATTACGCTGAAGAACGACGCCGACCCGACGGTGAACAAGACCTTCGAGACGACGATCAAGGCCGGGGAAACCTACACCTACCCCGAGTCGCTGCCGCTGGGCACCGAGGTCACCGTCACCGAGGGCGACCTGCCCACGGCCGCGGAGATCACCTGGAACGATGCCGAGAGCCGCGTCTTCCAGACAGCAGACGGCGTGATGCTGGCGGCCGACAACCGCGAGGCCACCTTCACGCTGAGCGACCAGAACATCTACTCGCTCG
>CATWCG010000343.1:0-2591 GCA_958349165.1 uncultured Actinomyces sp.
GGCCTCGACGATGATGCCGGAGACGACGAAGACCAGGGGAACCGAGACGCGGGCGCCGAGAATGGCCGTGGTCGCCAGCGCGATGCCGTGGGCGGTGCCCAGGACGCCGCCTCCGAAGAGAATTGGCCAGGCGGCGCGGTGGGCGCGTTCCCAGGCCCCAGAGCCCGGTTCGACGCCCCGCAGGCGCAGGCCCAGGGGAGGGCGGCACACGCACGCGCGCGCAGCGATGCCCGAGGCGAAGAGGTAAAGCCCGCCCGCGACGAGCGCGAGGGCGACGAGGACGAAGAGGACTGTCAGGGCGACGGACACGGGACCCCCAGGGACGGTGGATGTTTCACGGCAGTTTCACGCGGGCCGCGCGACCATTCTACCCGGCCCCGGCCTCGTGACCGTCGAGGCCGGGGGAGCGTCGGGGCCGACCTGAGTCGAGCCGTGGCCGAGCGCGCGTGCACTCTCAGAAGTAGCAGGCGATCGGACCGTTCGGGCCCGGGACGACGGTGACGGGCGTGTCGAAGATGTCGGTGAGGACCTCGTCGCGCATGATCTCCTCGGGCGTCCCCATGAAGGCGACCGTCCCGTCCTTGAGGGCGCAAATCTGCGAGGCGTAGCGCGCCGCGAAGTTGATGTCGTGCAGGACGATGACGATCGTGCGCGAAAACTCGCGCGCCGCCCGCTCCAGCATCGTCATCATCTCGACGCTGCGCGCGATATCCAGGTTGTTGAGGGGCTCGTCGAGCAGCACGTAATCCGTTTCCTGGGCGAGCACCATCGCGACGTAGGCGCGCTGGCGCTGGCCGCCCGACAGCTGATCCAGGTAGCGGCCCTCCAACTCCTCCAGGTCGAGGAAGCCGATGTAGCGGTCGATGATGGCCTCGTCCGCGGCGCTCAGGTGCCCCTTCGAGTGAGGGAAGCGCCCGAAACCCACCAGCTGACGCACCGTCAGGCGAGAGATGAAGTGGTTCTCCTGGCGCAGGATCGACAGGGTGCGCGCCAGCTCGGAGGACTTCGTCGTCGCGACGTTGAGGCCGCCGACCTCGATGGTTCCCTCGTCGATGCCGAGCAGGCGCCCGACCATCGTCAGGAGGGTGGATTTACCCGCGCCGTTGGGGCCCACGAGCGCCGTGATGCCGCCCGCGGGGATGTCGAGCGAAATGGAGCCGATGCGCACCGACGGCGAGTACTGCTTGACGACGGAATCGATGGAAATCACAGGCGGCCCTTCCGCAAAATAGTGACGATGAACGCGAGCCCGCCGACGAACTCGATGATGATGGAGACGACGCCCTGCGTGTTGAAGACGTGGTTCATGACGAAATACGCGCTGGACAGGATCGCGACGCCCAGGGCGGTGGCCATCGCGAAGATGTAGCGGTGGTCGTGCGTGTCGGAGAACTGGTAGGACATTGTGGCCACGAGGAACCCGAGGAACGTCATCGGCCCCACGAGCGCCGTGGAGGTCGCCATGAGAATCGACACGAGGACGAGGATCGCGACCGAGGTACGCCGGTGGTTCAGGCCCAGGTTGGTGGCCGTCTCGCGTCCGAGCGAGAGGACCGACAGCCGCCGCGTGAGAGCCACGAGGGCGATCGCCGCGGCTGCGACGAGCGGCACCGCGATCGGGAAGTACTCCTTTTGCGCGTTCGCGATCGACCCGAAGAGGCGCGCGGTCAGCACGTCGAACTCCGAGGGCGTGAGAAGGCGCTGCATGAACGTCGAGATTGAGCCCAGGCCCGCGCCCAGCATGACGCCGATGAGGAGCATCGCGTGCATGGAGGCGCGTTGCGAGGTGAGCAGCCACGAGTACAGGAGCAGCGTGAGCACGATCATGAGGGCGAGCTGGCCGACGAAGTTGCCGACGGTCGCCGAGGCGTTGAGCCCGGCGACGCCCAGGAAGAAGATCGTGGAGGTGTGGATCGCCCGGTAGAGGGACTCAAAACCGAGGATCGAGGGCGTGATAATGCGGTTGTTCGCCACCGTCTGGAAGGCGACCGTCGCCATGCCCTGGCATACCGCGACGATGGCGATCGCGAGGACCGAGAAGGCGCGCCTGCGGGCGAGCCTCCAGAAGACGGGGGTGCCGAATTGCGCGGGGTTCTTCCAGGTGAGCAGCCCGATGCAGGCCAGGAGCGCGATGGCGCACACGAGACCGAAGATGAGCCACCAGCGGCGCCGGGCGGTCGGGGAGACGAAGGCGCCGGTGCGCCGCGTGGGGCGCTTCGTGTGCGCGGACGAGGCCGGGGCAAGGGAAGGGGAGGCGGCCTCGATGGGCGCGGGAGAGGGTGCGGTCGTCATAGCGTGGCCCCCTGTCGTGCCTGGCGCAGGACGAGCGCGATGAAGACGAAGGCCCCGAGGACGCCCAGGATGACCGAGACGGGCATTTCGAAGGGGGAGATGATGGTGCGCGCGAGCAGATCCGTGACGGTGACCAGGGCGATGCCCGCCAGGCACACCCAGGGAAGGTTGGTGCGCAGGTTGTCGCCCATCGTCATGGAGACCAGGTTGGGGACGATGAGCCCGAGGAAGGGCAGGGAGCCGACGACGACGGTGACGACGCCGGTGGCGACGGCCACCAGAGCGGTCGCGATGAGGAC
>CATWCG010000344.1:0-2572 GCA_958349165.1 uncultured Actinomyces sp.
GCCCGCTACCTCGAGCAGTTCGCCGGACACTTCGTGGCCTTCCACTCCCTGGCGATGCTGCGCAACTACTTCTACGACCAGCTTGAACCCCAGGCGCCGGCGGGCACGGATCGTCTGGATTCGGGCGACATCATGAACCGCGTGACGAAGGATATCGACCGTGTCGAGGTCTTTTTCGCGCACACGCTGGCGCCTGTGACGACGGCCATCATCGTCCCGATTGTGACGATCGTGTGGATGGGGTCGGTCGTCTCCTGGACGCTCGCGACAGTGCTGGCTCCATTCCTGCTGGCCGTCGGCGCCATCATCCCCTTCCTGGGGTCGGGCTCGACCGCCCGTGCGGCGCGTGAGCTGCGCGAGGCCCGCGGCGCGATCGCCGCCCACGTGACCGACTCGGTGCAGGGCGTGCGCGAGGTCCTGGCCTTCGGTGCGCAGGATCGTCGCGAGGCCGAGATGAGCGCCATCGAAGAGCGTATCGACTCCGCTCTGGGCGCGCAGGGGCGCTGGATCGCGCTGCGCCGAGGCCTCAATCAGGCCGCCGTCGCCGTCGGCATTGTCACGGTCGCCATGGTCGCGGGATCCGCAGTGCTTGACGGTTCCCTGACCCTGCCGCAGGCAGGCCTGGCCATCGGCATCGCGATGGGCTCCTTCGGGCCGGTCCTCGCGGTCGAGGAGTTCGCCGCCGACCTGGACCAGGCCTTCGCGTCTGCCGCCCGCGTCTTCGCGATCACCGACCGCGCGCCCGTCGTGGCCGACCCGGCCGACCCCAAGCCCCTGACGCCCGGCGACATCGAGATCACCGACGTGACCTTCTCCTACCCGACGGACGACGACGCACCCGCGCCCGCCCCCACGGTCCTGGACGGCGTCAGCATCCACATCCCCGCGGGCAAACGCACCGCCATCGTGGGAGCCTCCGGCTCGGGCAAGTCGACGCTGGCCTCGCTGCTGACCCGCACGTGGGACCCGGCCTCGGGAAGCGTCACCATCGGCGCAACGAACGTGGCCGAGGTGTCCCTGCACGACCTGCGCGCCACGGTCGCCTCCGCGCCCCAGCGCCCCTACCTGTTCAACGACACGCTGCGCGCCAACCTGCTGCTCGCCGCACCCGACGCCACCGAGAAGGACCTCGAATCCGCGCTCGCGGCCGTGGACCTCACCGACTGGCTGGCCACGGAAAAGGACGGCCTGGACACGGTGGTCGGCGACATGGGCGAGCGCCTCTCGGGCGGCCAGCGTCAGCGCGTGGCCCTGGCCCGCGCGCTCCTGCGCGACGCCCCCATCTACGTGTTCGACGAGGCCACGAGCCAGGTCGACCCGGCCACCGAGGCGCGCGTGCGCGAGGGCATCGCACGAGTCGCGAAGGGTCGTACCATCGTCGAGATTGCGCACCGCATCAGCGCCGTGCGCGACGCTGACCAGATCATCGTCATGGACGCGGGCCGCGTCGTGGAGACCGGAACCTACGCCGAGCTGCACGCGCGCGGCGGTGCCCTCGCCGCCCTCGAGGCGCGCGAAACCACTGCTCAACCCAGCTCCTGACACGAGCACGCGCGCGGGGGAGGGGGCCACGGCCTCGTCCCTCGCGTCTTTGTGCGCCCGATACCGATAGGATTCGACCTATGGAAAGACTGATCGGCTGGACGAAAGCTGACGCGTGGGGCTCCACGAACGCGATCCCCGAGTTCCTGGGGGCCGCCGCCGGGGACGATCCGGTGTCCGAGGTGTGGTTCGGTGCCCACCCGGACGGGCCGACGCTACTGACGGACGGACACACCCTCGCCGAGCACATCGGCGAGGACCCCAAGCGCGCGCTCGGCGGAGGCCTGCTCTACGCGTTTGGACCGACCCTGCCGTACCTGGCGAAGATCATCGCGCCCGCGCAGACCCTGAGCCTGCAGGTGCATCCGACGAAGGAGATTGCGCGCGAAGGCTACCTGCGTGAGGAGGTCCTGGGGATTGAGCGCACGGACACGCGCCGCGTCTACCGGGACATGAACCACAAGCCGGAGATGATCTACGCGCTCACTGAGTTCAGCGCGCTCGTTGGCTTCCGCGTGCCGCGTAAGGCCCGTCAGCTCCTCGTCGGGCTGGAGGGCGAGCTCGCGGACCGCCTGCGTCACCGCCTCAAGCTGTCCACCGTGCGCGGGGGACTGCGCTCCCTGGCCACCTGGCTCTTCGACGAGGACTCCCCGGCGACCCCCGAGCGCGTCGCCGAGTTCGTGGCCGCGTGCCGCTCCCGCCTCGCGTCGGGCGCGTCCCCCTCGCCGCGCACCGACGAGCTCGTGAGCGTCCTGGGGGAGAAGCACCCGGGCGACCCGGGCATCATCGTCGCCTTCCTCATGAACCCGGTGTCCCTGCGCCCGGGCGAGGCCGTCTATATTCCGCCGCGCCAGATCCACGCCTACCAGTCGGGCCTGGGCATCGAGGTCATGGCCTCCTCCGACAACGTCGTGCGCGCCGGCCTGACCGGCAAGTACGTGGATTCCGCCCAGCTCGTGGAGATCACCGAGTTCTCGGCGCTGCCGCCCGTGCGCGTGGCCCCCGAGCACCCCTCGGCGACGACGGACCG
>CATWCG010000345.1:0-2552 GCA_958349165.1 uncultured Actinomyces sp.
TTTTGTTGTTTTTGCTGGTTGGGTGGGGGTGGGCTGTCCCGCGAACCGGGGGGGGGCACCCGGTCGGCCCCCGCCCGCGCCTGCACGCCGTTCGTCCCGCCGAGGCGGGTGCGATGCAATCAGTCGTTCATGAAATGACGCTCGTCCAAGATCTGTGCGCCGCCGCCCACCAGGGAGGGCAGGTGCTCGTTTGCGTGGTGGCCGCAGAAGTACAGCTGGCCACCCGAAGGCATGGTCGCACGAACCCAGGCGCGAGCGCCGCAGGCGTCGCAACGATTCGCCGCGCTCAGCTGCGGCTCGTCCAGTACGGGGCGTTCAAGAGTCTGTGCGTTCATGAATCCATCACACACCATCGCACCGCCCCCGCGCACCCCTGTTCACCCGGGGCGCAATCAACGCCGCTCCGCCACAAGTGGGAGCCGACTCCGACATAGCCGCGCGATGGCGGCGCGGGCACCCCTGCCAGCAGGCCCCCGCCGACCCCAGAAACCGTGCCCACCAGCGCGATCTGGCCCCGGCCTCGTCAATCGTGGAAAGCATCCCAGAACCCGCGCCACGCGCACCGGTGGCCGCAAACGAGCATGGGGACACATATGATGCACAACGTGACTCCTACCGACGCATCCGACTACAACGCGCGACACCTCTCCGTCCTCGAGGGGCTCGAGGCCGTGCGCAAACGCCCCGGCATGTACATCGGCTCCACCGACCACCGCGGCCTCATGCACTGCCTCTGGGAGATCATCGACAACGCCGTTGACGAGGCCCTGGAAGGCCACTGCGACACCATCGACGTGCGCCTGCACCCCGACTACTCCGCCTCCGTCGCCGACAACGGACGCGGCATCCCCGTCGACATCGTCCCCGGCCAAGGCCTGACCGGCGTCGAGGTCGTCTACACGAAGCTCCACGCGGGCGGTAAGTTCGGAGGCGGCTCCTACGCGGCCTCCGGCGGCCTGCACGGCGTCGGCGCCTCCGTCGTCAACGCCCTCTCCGCCCGCCTCGACGTGCAGGTGGACCGCGGCGGCAAGACCCACGAGATGTGCTTTCGCAGGGGCGAACCCGGGGAGTTCGACGACTCGAAACAGCGCACCCCCAACTCGCCCTTCACGCCCTTCACGGACGGCTCCACCCTCAAAACCGTCGGCAAGGTGAAGAAGTCGCAGACCGGCACGCGCGTGCGCTTCTGGGCGGACTTCCAGATCTTCCCGTCCACCGAGGGCTTCTCGTGGGAGAACCTCTTGGCGCGCGCCCGCCAGACCGCGTTCCTCGTGCCCGGCCTGACCATCAACTGCTACGACGAGCGCGGCGAGGAGGAACTCCACGAGAGCTTCCGCTTCGACGGTGGCGTCGTCGACTTCGCGAACTGGCTCGCCTCCGACGGCCCCGTGACCGACACGTGGCACATCACCGGTGAAGGCACCTACAACGAGACCGTGCAGGCCCTGGATTCCGAGACGGGGCACCTGCGCGCCACCGAGGTCGAACGCACCTGCGAGGTCGACATCGCGCTGCGCTGGGGCATCGGCTACGACACGACCGTCCAGTCCTTCGTCAACATCATCGCCACCCCCAAGGGCGGCACCCACGTGACCGGCTTCGAGCAAGCCGTCCTCAAGACCCTGCGCGCCGCCATCGACAAGAACGCGCGCAAACTCAAGGTCGGCGCCAAGGACGGGCGCCCCGAGAAGGACGACGTGCAGGCCGGCATGACCGCCGTCATCACCGTGCGCTTCCCCGAGCCGCAGTTCGAGGGGCAGACCAAGGAAACACTGGGAACCCCCCAGATCCGCACCGTCGTCAACCGCGTCGTCACCGACTGGCTCAAGGCGAAGTTTGCCTCCTCCAAGCGTGACGACAAGCAGCAGACCTCCCTCCTCATGGAGAAGGTCGTCGGCGAGATGAAGGCCCGCGTCTCCGCGCGTATCCACAAGGAAATCTCACGCAAGAAGAACGCGCTGGAAACCTCCTCGCTGCCCGCCAAGCTCGCGGACTGCCGCCTCGAGGACGTCGAGGAGACCGAGCTGTTCATCGTCGAGGGCGACTCCGCCCTGGGTACCGCCAAGGCGGCGCGCAACTCCCAGTACCAGGCGCTGTTCCCGATCCGAGGCAAGATCCTCAACGTGCAGAAGGCCTCGACTGCGGACATGCTCGCCAACGCCGAGTGTGCGAACATCATCCAGGTGATCGGCGCGGGCTCGGGCCGCACCTTCGACCTGTCCCAGGCTCGCTACGGCAAGGTCATCCTCATGACCGACGCCGACGTGGACGGCGCGCACATCCGCACCCTGCTGCTCACCCTGTTCTTCCGCTACATGCGCCCCATGGTCGAGGCCGGCCGCATCTACGCGGCCGTGCCGCCCCTGCACCGCATCGAGGTCGCGGGCAAGGGGCGCAAGAAGCGCGAATACATCTACACCTACTCCGAGGACGAGCTGCATCGCAAGCTCGCCGCACTGCGCCGCTCGGGTCGCACCTGGAAGGAACCCATCCAGCGGTACAAGGGTCTGGGTGAGATGGATGCCGACCAGCTCGCGGACACGACGATGGAT
>CATWCG010000346.1:0-2550 GCA_958349165.1 uncultured Actinomyces sp.
CCCCCATCTCCACCCTTCTCAAACCCCGGGTTTCCGTTGGAAGCCCGGGGTTTGTGCGCGTCTCGGGTGCTCCGCTCTGGCGCGACGCGAGCCTCGATGCCTGTCCGTCGGCGTGCTGCATGGCCTGATCGGGGGTCTCTCTGGCGTGAAGCGAGCCTAGGCGCCCGAGAGCCCCTCGCGCAGCTCCGCCAGTTCTTCGTCGAAGAGCCCCGCAGATTTTTCGTTGATTGCTGCGAGCCGATCAATCCAGGCGATCGTGACCGCGCCGTATGCGACGAGCGACGAGACTGCGCCGTCAACGTCGGGGCCGTCGCACTCGAGCATCATGCGCAGGTATTCAACGACGTCGCGGGCGTTACGCTGTTCGAGTTCTGTGATGGCGTCTTGAACAAACAATGTCACCGTGTCATGGTCCATGCGTTGACACTAGCTGGTGTGCTGTTGTGCCGCCAGGTGGCGCGCTCGCGTCTTGCGCGAAACATTTGATACTTTCGTGTGTGGAGCGAGGATTCCCCCTGGGCTAGTTGTGAAATAATCAACCGTCAGAAGGCCCGGAAGCGGGCCTCGCTCCCTCTTTGTCGTGATGAGGCGTCTCCGGGCGATAGGACGCTTGGGTGACAGGATAAAACGTGTTGGCTTTGTGGTGACGTTTCGGCTTGTTGGCGAGGAAAAATCGGTGTTGGAGGTGCTTTTTCATCGGGAGTCTGTGCGTGGCCCCTGGGTGGGCGAGACGCTGCACCGCGTGTGGGTGCTTGTTTTATCGGGAGTCTGTGTGTAGCCCCTTGGTCCGTCACGGTGGGGCTTGGGCAGGTTGTGTGCGCGGGCGCTGTCCGCCGTGCCAGGCCACTGGCGCGTCACCGGCTGTGCCACGAGGGGCAGCGCGAGCGGCAGCGCCGACGAGCGGCTGCGCATGATTCCTGTTGCGCGGGTTATCCGCGAATGTCGCATGCAATTCCCCCGATTCGGTGTCGCGCCGCACATTCATATCGTTGGAATTGCAACGTTTCCGGACACTGTTGAAAGTTCACTCAGTCGAATTGCATGCGAAACTGCTCCGAGCGAGCGCACCCGCGCGCACGTGGGGCCGCTGGCCAGCCCCTTGCCCGGGAATCGAACCCAGGAAGCGCACTCGCGCGCATGTGGGCCCACTATCTCGCACGTTAACCGGCTAATACGAGCCTGGGCCCTCTGATTCGCACGTTAACCCGCTAATGTGAGCGTGGGCAGCCCTGCCCAGACACGGAATAGCGGGTTTACGTGCGATATTGCCGGTTAGCGCACGCAATAGCGGGTTCGCGCTCACATCTCGGGGGTGAACGTGCGAGCGACACACGAGGCCAGGCGTCGTTGTGGCCACGATGCAGGCCGCCTCAGCTGCAACGCCTCGTTGTCGGCGTTTATCGCCGCAGGGGTCGGCGATGCGGGCGCCTCACCGCCCCGAACCGCGGCCTCACCGCCAGCAAACGGGGGAATTGCATCATGAGGGGCACACGGTCGAGCTCGCCCCACGTCGAGGGCGCCACCAAACGGGGGGAATTGCACCACTAGAGGCGCGACACGCCGGCGACACGCCGACAGGATGCTCCTAATGGTGCAACCCCCCACCAATACCCCTGGCGTCACGTTCCCTCACCGGTGTTATGCTCCCTCACTGGTGCAGCACTGCCCGTCCAGCCCCTGTTGGACGTTGGCGGCGCGAGCAGCTAGCCCCAGCAATGCATCCCTCGACGATGCCGGGGACCAGTCCCAGGCCGACGCGTTTCGTCCTCTACCCTGAGCACTCACATATTTGAATACCCCCGGGGGTATTATCGAAGCTGTCAGAGAAGATAGCCCCCGAGCCAGAAAGTGAGCCGAACATGCGAGTAGTAGTCGTCGGAGGAGTCGCGGGCGGCATGAGCGCGGCGGCGCGCCTGCGCAGGCACGACGAGGGCGCCGAGATCATCGTGCTGGAGCGCAGCACGTACGTGTCCTTCGCGAACTGCGGGCTCCCGTACTACGTCGGCGGCGAGATCGAAGACCCCGCAAAGCTCCTCCTCCACACCCCGCAAACCCTCAAGGCCGCACTCAACCTGGACGTGCGCATCAACTCCGAGGTCACAGCGATTGACCCCGGCGCGCACAGCGTCCAGGTCACCAACACGGAAACCGGCGAAGCCTATGAGCTCACATACGACCACCTGATCCTCTCCCCGGGAGCCGTCGCCGCCCGTCCGCCCATCGACGGCCTCGACTCCCCGCGCGTGCACACCCTGCGTACGGTCGCCGACGCCCTCGCCCTGCGCGAGGCCTCGGGCACCCGAGCGGTCGTCCTCGGCGCCGGCTTCATCGGCATCGAGGCCACCGAGGCCCTCGCGCACAGAGGCTTCGAAACCCACCTCGTTGAGTTCGCCGAGCATGTCCTGCCGCCCCTCGAGGTCGAGATGGCCACGCTGGTCACGCAGGAGCTGCGCGCCCTCGGCGTGTGCGTCCATGCAGGAGTTGCCGCCCAGTCCATCATCCACGGCGACGACCACGACTCAGTGACGCTTTCCGACGGCACCATCCTGG
>CATWCG010000347.1:0-2549 GCA_958349165.1 uncultured Actinomyces sp.
CCACCGTGACCCGCGCCGTGTCCAACTACGCGGCCAAGACCTCGTGGGGCGTGACCGGTAACATCAACGGCTCCTACGCGGAAGGCAACATCCAGGTTCAGGCCTTCGCGCAGGTCGGGTCCACCATGTACGTGGGCGGCAACTTTACCGGCGTCAAGCAGGGCGAGAACGGCGCCGAGAAGTCCTCGCGCGGCCTCGCCGCCTTCGACGTGAACACCGGCGACTGGACCGGCCAGGCCTTCGACTTCAATGCGCAGGTCAAGGCCCTCCTCGCGCTGCCCGACGGCCGCCTCCTCGTGGCCGGCGACTTCACCCGCGTCAACGGTGAGGCCCACATCGGCACCGTCGTCATCGACCCGTCCACCGGCGCGATCGACCCCTCGTGGGATCTGAGCATTAAGAACGCCCTGCGCGGTGGCACGGTCAGCGTGCGCGCCCTCGACTACTACGACGGCTACGTCTACCTCGGCGGCGTCTTCACCCACCTCAGTGGCGGCGGGGTCTCGAACGTCTACGGCCGTAACGCGGCCCGCGTGGCCCTGGATGGTCGACCCGACCGTGCCTGGAACCCCGAGCTGAGCGGCTCCGTGCAGGCCGTCGCCGTCAGCGAGGACAACGGCGCCTTCTATGCCGGCGGACACTTCACCCGCGCCCACGGCAACGATCGCGCCTGGTACGCCGCCAAGTTCTCCACCGCGCCCGGCGCCGCGCAGGATACGAGCTTCGACTTCCAGCCCTCCACCGTGAGCGCCGGCAAGTACCAGCAGACCATCTCCGCCGCGGGCAAACGCGTCTTCATCGGCGGCTCCGAGCACTCCCTCTTCGGCTACGACACCGGCTCCAACATGCGCACCTCGGGCTCCCTGATGCTCAGTAATGGTGGCGACCTGCAGGCCTCGACGATCTCCGCCAACGGCGTTATCTACGGCTCCTGCCACTGCTCCGACGGCGCCTACCAGGACAAGTACGACTGGGGCGTCAACTTGAACTGGTCGCGCATCGATGAGATCAAGTGGGTCGGCGCGTGGGACGCCACCACCGGCGAAAACCTGCACTGGACCCCCTTCGAGCTCTCCTCGCGCCGCAAGACCGGCGCATGGGCGCTCACGACCGACACCAACGGCAACCTGTGGGCCGGCGGCGACTTCACCCTGTCCTTCACCGACTCCACGCATAGCCAGTGGAACGGCGGCTTCGCCCGCTACGACAAGCGCGACAACGTCGCGCCCGAGGCTCCCACCTTCCTGCGCACCTCCTCCGCCACGGCCTCGACCGTGACCCTCACCTGGGAAGGCGTCTCCGACGCCGTCTCCTACGAGATCCTGCGCGACGATCGCGCCATCGGCTCCACCCAGTCGACCAGCATTGAGGTCCCGCGCGGCGGCGAGAACCGCTTCTTCGTGCGCGCCGTCGACGCCGCGGGCAACCGCTCGGCCACCACGCCGGTCTACGTTCCCCCGGCCTACGGCCAGGTCGATCCGGCCAACCCCATCCTGCTGGACGCGGGCGCCACGTGGAGCTACCGCGCTGAGAACAGCCCCGCGCCCGAAGACTGGTCCCGCACCTCGTTCGACGACTCCCAGTGGCCCACCGGGGCCGCCCCGCTCGGCTACGGCGACTCGCGCATCGCGACCGTCCTGACCGCGACGGGCTCGCGCCCCGTCACCTCCTACTTCCGCAGCCACTTCCAGGTTGCCGACGCCAACGCCATCAAGGGCGTGACCGTCAGGTACGTGGCCGACGACGGCGCCGTGGTCTACATCAACGGCCACGAGGTCGACCGCACCCGCATGGGAAGCGGCACGGTCAGCTACCAGACCCGAGCGGATTACGCGCCCTCCTACGGCACCGCCGTCGACTCCATGTCCGAGGTCTTCGTGCCCGCGGCCCTGCTGCGCAGCGGCGACAACGTCATCGCGGTCGAGACGCACGTGAACTACATGCGCACCGCGACCGTTGGCATGCAGGCGTCGATCTTCCGAGTGGAGGGCACCCCGGAGAATAACGACACCCATGAGCCCTCGCTGCCGACAACTCCTCAGAACCTCGGTGACGCCACCCAGCCGATCGACGTGCGCGGCATGACCTCTGGCGAGGTCATCCCCTCAGGCACCACCCAGTGGAACTACTGGACCTCGACGAGTGCACCCGCCTCCGACTGGGCGACCACCGGCTCCCTGGCCGACTGGTCGCGCGGCGCCGGGCCCATCGGCTGGGGCGACGCGAACGCTGCCACCCCCCTCGACATCGCGAAGAAGGACCGGGCCGTCACCTACTACTTCGCACGCGATATCGACCTGGGCACCATTACGCCCGCGACCTCCCTGGTCGTCAAGGTGCGCGCGGACGATGGCGTCGTCCTGCGGATCAATGGGACCATCGTCGACACGAAGCGTATGTCGGATGGAAACATTACTCACACGACCTATGCGAACGCGGCAGTCACCGTCTCCCAGGCATCCTCCGATCTGCTCGAGGTCACCATCCCCGCGAGCTCCTTGACAGATGGGGTGAACCGCATTGGCGTTGAGGAGCATGTCAACTACAAG
>CATWCG010000348.1:0-2548 GCA_958349165.1 uncultured Actinomyces sp.
CAGCCGCCAGAAACGCGGTTCGCCCCCGTGTGGGACGACGACGCGAGCGCACCGGCGGCCACCGATAGCCTCGACGTTGATCGCATGCTCGATCGCCCCGACGCCGTTCCGCCCATCCAGACGGTCGTGGACCAGGTGGCCGCCGAGTTCGGCACCCAGGAGGCCGTCGATGAGATTCTTCGTTCCATGACTCAGAGTAAGGAGCAATGATGACTGAGTTCCCTAAGGTTGGTTTCTTTTCCAAGGGCTACCACCGCGGACAGGTCGATGCGTTCTTTGAGGATGCGCGTCGCGCATACGAGGGTGGTCTGCCTCCCGAGCAATTCAGCGCGGAGCAGGTGCGCCTGGCGACCTTTGAGCTGAAGAACCGGGGCTACAACATCGAGGCCGTCGACGCCGCCATGAACCGTCTGGAGGCCGCGTTCGTCAAGCGTGACCGCGCTGATTCCGTGGCCGCCGAGGGCGAGGCCGCGTGGTACGACCGTGTCGCTGACCGCGCGACGACCCTGTATCCGCGCCTCCAGCGCCCCCGCGGTGAGCGTTTCGCCCACCCGAGCAGCGGGCGCGGCTACGACTGCGAGGCCGTGGATGATCTGCTCGATCGCATCGCCGCCTACTTCGACGAGGCGGGGGAGCTGACCGCGGACGAGATTCGCACCGCGACCTTCCGCGCTAAGCGTGGTAAGAAGGCTTACGCCGAGGGGCCGGTGGACGCCTACCTGGGGCGTGCGATCGAGATCCTGCTCGCGGTCGACTGATGGCTGACGATCACGTGTTCGGGGTGGGTCCCATCCCCGTTGTTCTGCTGGGCTCGACCGGCTCGATCGGCACGCAGGCCCGCGAGGTCATCGAAGCGAACCGAGGCCGTTTCGACGTGCTGGGCCTGAGCGCTGGCGGTTCGTCGATCGCCGAGCTCGCCGCGCAGGTCCTCGCCTTGAACCCCGCGTTCGTCGGCGTGGCCCGAGACGTGCGCGCGGAGCTGGCGGCCGCCGTGGAGTCGATCGGCGGCACGTGCCCGGAGGTGTTCGTCGGCGAGGACGCCTCGGTCGAGGTCGTGTGTGCGTCGGTGCAGCGTGCGGAGGAGCTGTATCCGAGCGTGACTCCCGTGGTCCTCAACGGCATTACGGGGGGCGTCGGGTTGTCGTCGACGCTCGCGGCGCTGCGCTGCGGCGCCCGCCTGGCGCTGGCGAACAAGGAGTCGCTGGTCGTGGGCGGCGCGCTGGTGAAGAACGCGATGCGTTTCTCGGGGCAGATCGTGCCGGTGGATTCGGAGCACTCGGCGATCGCGCAGGCCCTGGCCTCGGGCGTGCACGAGCGGGGGCTGACGTCGCCGGTCGTGTCGGGGCGCTCGGAGGTCGCTGACCTGGTGCTGACTGCGTCGGGCGGGCCTTTCCGCGGTCGCACGCGCGACCAGCTGCGCGGGGTGCGCGCGGCGCAGGCGCTGGCTCATCCGACGTGGGATATGGGTCCGGTCGTGACGATCAATTCGTCCACGCTCATCAACAAGGGCCTGGAGCTGATCGAGGCCCACCTGCTCTTCGACGTGGAGCCGGAGCATATTGTGGCGACGGTTCATCCGCAGTCGATCGTGCACTCGATGGTGACGTGGCGCGACGGGGCGACGACGCTGCAGGCCTCCCCTCCGGATATGCGCTTGCCGATCGCGCTGGGGCTGACGTGGCCAGAGCGCCTCGATGGCGTGGAGGAGCCCCTGACGTGGGGCAATGCCTCGCAGTGGACGTTCGAGCCGGTGGACGACCAGACGTTCCCGGCGATTAATCTGGCGCGCTTTGCCGTGGGTGCCTCGGCCACGCACCCTGCGGTGCTCAACGCCGCGAATGAGGTGATGGTCGACGCCTTCATCAAGGGCGTCGTTCCGTGGCTCGCGATTGTCGACACCGTCTCGGCGGTCGTTCACGAGCATGAGGGCGTCGCGGACCCCTCGCTGGAGGATATTGTGGCCGCGCAGCGCTGGGCCGATCGGCGCGCACGCGAGTGTGTCGCGGCTGGCCTATGGAAGGATATGTGAGCGTGGGTTCTATCGTCGGTATCGTCGTCATCATCGTGGGGATTTTGGCGTCGGTGGCGCTGCACGAGGTGGGGCACATGCTGCCCGCCAAGAAGTTCGGCGTCTTGGTGCCTGATTATGCGGTGGGTTTTGGTCCTGCCCTGTGGAAGAAGAAGATCGGGGATACGACGTACGCGCTGCGCGCTATCCTGCTCGGCGGTTACGTGAAGATCGTCGGCATGTACGCGCCGGCGCGCCCGGGCACGCGCCTGGTGGGGCGGGGCGGTAAGCCGACGCTCGCTCAGGAGGCTCGCGAGGCCTCGGCGGAGGAGATCCCGCAGGGGCAGGAGCATCGCGCGTTCTACCTGCTCAGTGCGCCCAAGAAGGTCGTGGTGATGCTGGGCGGGCCACTCATGAACCTGCTGATCGCGATCGTGCTCAGCGCCGTGACGATGATCGGGATCGGGGCTCCCACCGCCTCGCGCACCATCGCGGCGGTGCCGGCGACGATCTCCACGTCCTCGGGTGAGGTTGCTTCTC
>CATWCG010000349.1:0-2517 GCA_958349165.1 uncultured Actinomyces sp.
GTCCTATCACCTCGCGTCGACGATCGCTGCCGTCCACCACGCCAACATCATTCACCGAGATATCAAGCCCTCGAACATTATCTGTTCGTCGCGCGGTCCCGTCCTCCTCGACTTCGGCATCGCCATGGCGGTCGACGATCAGCACCTGACACGCACCGGCCTCGTCTCGGGTTCTGCCGGCTATACGGCACCCGAGCTCCTGCGCGGCAAGCCCGCCACAAAGGAGTCCGACTGGTGGGCCTGGTGCGCCACCCTGCTGTCCTGCGCGACTGGGCGTGCCCCCTTCGGTAAAGGCGACGTCATGGCGACTATGATGCGCGTCATCGAGGGCGAACCCGACCTGGCAGGTCTGCACCCGATGGTCTCCGATGCGCTCGGTGGCGGCCTGTCGCCGAATCCCGACGTGCGCCCCTCGCCGTCGCTGATTGTCGCGCACCTCATGAGCGCGGTTGGCTGGGCACCCGGCGAACTCGACTACGTCACCGTGAACTGGGCACAGCTGCTCGACACTGGCGAACGTACCCAGATGGTCAACTCCGACCCGCAGGAAATCGCAGCACCCCCGGAATGGGACGAGATCACATCGCGCCCCGACGCGGCCGGTGCGCGCCCCGTCACCTACCCCGTCCACCCGCGTCGTGACCCCTCAGAATTCACGGCCGCCAATGACCATACCGAACAGGTCGATACCGAATCGGTCTCCTGGGGAGATGACGAGTGGGACGAGGATGCCGAGGAAGAGACCTGGGACGATGAGGCCTCGGAGGGTAGCGACGAGGACTGGGATGAGTCTGGCGACGAGTCCTGGGAAGAGTCCGGTGAGGATGATCAGGAGTGGGAGGAATCCGGCGAGGGCGACCAGGAATGGGAGGAATCTGGCGAGGGCGACCAGGAATGGGAGGGTTCCGACGAGGATGACCAGGGCGACGAGGAGTGGGACGAAGCTGACGACGAGGATCAGAGCTGGACTGGTGCCGAACCCGCGGACTCGACCGGCTCGGTGCAGCCCTACGGTCAGGGTGGCTACCCCGGGCAGCAGGGCGGATACAGTGCTTCTCAGGCCCCGTTCGCCGGTGCCCAGAACGCCTACGGCTACCCGCGCGGCGCTTACGGTTCCACGGAAACGGCACCGTCGGGCAGACCCGTCCCCATGGGCGCTCCGCAACCCGGCCTGGCGGCCCCGACGGGCGATCCACGCGCAGGCGTGCGGGTCCGCGCCAGCAACGCGGGACAGCCGCCAGCGTGGCAGGCTCGCGGGCAGCAGTACCCGAATCGAACTGATGCCTCGTCTGCTTCAGGCAGTGCTTGGGTCTCCGGCGGTGTCCTGCTGCTCACGCTTGCCGCGCTCCCTCTCATCTTCGGCCTCAGCGGTACGCTCATCGTCGGTGTCGCACTGACCGCCTGGGGGCTTGTCGGTGCCATGGACAGGTGGCTAGAGCGTCGGCGCGAGCAGTACGGCCCCCGAGCCAGCGACGATGCCGCCGCCATCGCCATGGCTCCAATCCTTCTTGCCCGCTCACTCGGTACGACACTCCTTGCGCTTGCGGTCGGGGCCGTCCTTCCCTACCTGGTGTGGATCGTTCTCTCCTTCGCGCACGACGGATCTGTGCAGTGGGGGTGGCCCACGGAGATTGCGACGTCTCTACGTCTGTCGCGTAGTAACTTCTGGTTGAGCGATCCTGCAGGAGTCATCATCGTCTGGGCGCTTGGTGCGTCGATGCTCGTGACCGCGTGGCTCGTACCTTTCGCTGCCGACCTGCGCGTTGGACTCGCCAAAACAGTGCGTTCTAGCATTCGTCCGATCTGGGGGCGCGCCCTGTTGTCAATCGGTTGCGTTGGCTTCCTGCTGATCTCCTGGCTCATTGGGACGGGTGGTGCGTCTAACTAGACGCGGGTCAGCCTTACTCGATAATATTGCAATATTCAACTAAGTTTGGAAGGTACCTTCATGGCTCAGAAGCAGCAGCGCAGCGTCGATCCCCTGCGCGCCAAAGCATCCGAGATGCGGCTCGCGCAGCAGCGCGCTGAGCGCCGCACCCGCATCATCGTTATCTCTGCTGTTGGCCTCATCGTGCTGGCCATCATTGCCGCCGTTGGCGGTGTGATTTGGCAGCAGCAGAGCGAAGTTAGCGCCGCACGCAACGTCGAACCCTCCGATGTTCTCGGCGTATACGCCGACGGGCGACCCATTGTTGTCAACGGGAACGGTGTGTCCGCCGAGCCGGATCCCAACCTGCCGACGCTCACGGAGTACTTCGACTACTCATGCCATGCCTGTGCTGACGTCGATGCTGCCCTGGGTGAAGATCTGACGACCTGGGCGTCCGAGGGGCACTACAACCTCGAGCTTCAGCCCGTCATCACAGTGAATATGAACTACCTCAAGCCCGCCACGGGTGCCTCGCTCGTCGTCGCCCAGAAGGCACCCGACAAGTGGATCGAATTCCACCACGCACTCCTGGCCTACTTCCGCACCCAGTTCCAGTCAGGTAACGGCACGGTCGTTCGGAACATGGA
>CATWCG010000350.1:0-2507 GCA_958349165.1 uncultured Actinomyces sp.
CGGCAAAAGGCGTGGACGACCTGCGTTCGGCGCACGCCGCGCGCCGCACCGACGCCCCCGCCGCGGAGACTCCCAGCCCCCGGGGGAACGCCTCACGCGCTGAGCGCGGCGGCGCCACAGCCTCGTCAACGACACGCGGACAGGAGTGAGCATGTCCTTCCTCGCTTCCATTTCTCTGACCTCCGGGCGCACCCTCGCGGCCGTCGTCGTCCTCACCGCCCTCTCCCTCGTCGCGGGGGCCTACCTGCTACCCCGCTACGCTCCCTCGCGCTTCCCCCGCCCCAAGCGGCATTGGTTCGCGCGCACGGTCGTCGTCTTCGTGCCGATCCTCCTCGTCGCCTCCGTGGGCGCGCTCATCGCGAACCGTTCCCTCGGCATCGTGAAAACCAGCGGCGACCTCGGAAAACTCATCCAATCCTCGGTCGTCGGCTCCGAGGCCCAGTCCGGCGGCGAGGTCACGATCGGCAATCAGAGCATCGACCCCTCCGCCCTCGACGCGTCCTTCACGCGCACCGACGACGGCATGCTCGTCGCCACGTGGACCGGACCCACCAGCGGCATCACCCTGCCCGTCTACGTGATCGCACCGCGCGACTACTCCCCCACGGACGGCAAAACCTACGCCGTCATCGAGCTCCTCCACGGGTACCCCGGCGAGGCCGACGGAACCACGCAGGGCGCGCAGGTCCAGCAAGCCCTCGACGACGCCGTTGACGCCGGCATCATCCCGCCCACCATCGTCGTCGCCCCCTCCCTGAGCGTCGACGAGGAGGCCCACGATTGCGCGGATATCGAAGGACGCCCGCCCGTGTACACGTGGGCGGCCCACGAAGTCCCCGCGATGATCCGCCACAACTTCCCTAACACGAGCGGTAACCGCGACGCCTGGATGATCGGCGGATTCTCCGCGGGCGCCTACTGCGCGGTCTGGACCGCGCTGCGCACGCCCGAAACCTTCGGCGCTGCCGCCTCCCTGTCCGGCTACGACACCCAAATCGAAGGTCAGATGACGAACCAGGGTGACCAGTACCTGGCCGACAACACCCTGTCCACCATGCTCGCCAACCGCACGCCCGACGGGATGCGCATCTACGCGATGGCCGCCGGTGATGACGTCGTCGGCGGGGCCTACACTGCGCTCAAGATGGCGGCGGCGGTACGTCCGCCCGACACGGTCACCACGGACGTCCCGCCCACCGGCGGACACGCGGGCCCCCTGTGGCGCGAACACATCCCGACGATGCTCGCGTGGTGGGGGTCCTCCGACCGCGTCGCGAACGCCGTGGGCGCCGCCCCGACCGCTCAGACGGCCCAGGCCTCCGAGGCCTACGCGTCCATCGTTCCCGTGACAACCGTGACCCACACGGAATCGTCCACCGGTCCCAACGGCCGCGTCACCCTCGCGCTCCTCGCGCTCCTGTCCGTCGTCTTCGTGCTGATCGCGTGGCGCTACGCAGCCACCTGGCAGGTGGTCGCGGATGCCCACGACGAGGCCACCGACAGCACATCCCGGTTCTGCCGCTCCGCATCGGCGCGCGTCTTCGCCGCGATCCCGCGTCCCTGGGGCACGCTGGCTGCCTACTGCGCCCGACTGGTCGCACTCACGCTGGCCGCCTTCGCCTGCGCCTCACTCATCGGGGTGTGCGGCAACATGGCCGGCGGTTTCTACACGACGTGGTCCTCGGTGGGCCAGACAATCGTGGACAGCCTGCACTGAGCGCTGCACCGAGCGGGCGGGCGCCTCAGGAGCGAGGCGCCACCGCGCACCTTCAGGAGCGAGGCGCCACGTAGGTGGTCGTCAGCTCCATGCCCGAATCGGGCGAGAAATCCCAGTCCGAGGGGGGCAGCCCCGCCGCCACCAGCTCCGAGCCTATCGCCGCGATCTGGGCACCGTTATCCGTGCAAAAGCGCAGCGGAGGCATGCGCACCTGGACGCCGGCGGCCTCGGCCCGCTCGGTCAATAGAGCGCGCAGGCGCGAGTTCGCGGAGAAACCGCCACCTACGACGATGGTGTCGCAGCCCGTGTCCAGCGCCGCTCGCACCGCCTTGGCGGTCAGGGAGTCGTTGACGGCCTCGGAGAAGGCCGCGCAGACGTTTTCCTTGCTGACGGTCTCGCCTCGGCTGGTCGCACCCTCGATGTAGCGGGCGACGGCGGTCTTGAGGCCGGAGAACGAGAAATCGTACTTGTGGCGCTCCTTGTCCTTACCGGCGGCCAGGCCACGCGGGAAACGAATAGCGTCACGATCTCCCTGCTGGGAGAGGCGATCCACGTGCGGGCCGCCCGGGTAGGGCAGGCCGAGGAGGCGCCCCACCTTATCGAAAGCCTCGCCGGCCGCGTCGTCCAGGGTGCCGCCCAGCTCGACGACGTCCGTCGCGATGTTGCGGATTTCGAGGATGTTGGAGTGGCCGCCCGAGACCACCAGGCCAATAAAGTGTGGCGGCAGCGGGCCCTCCGCAAGCTTATCGACGGCCAGGTGCCCGATGACGTGGTTGACGCCGTAGAGAGG
>CATWCG010000351.1:0-2504 GCA_958349165.1 uncultured Actinomyces sp.
GGGTGACTCGTCACTGATTTCCAGATCGAGAACGGGGCCAGCCATATCACCAAGGTCCACGCTTGCCCGCTCGATGACCGGAGGCGTCGTATCGACGCGGAAGTCGTAGGAGATAGACTGCTCGGTCGGCGAAGGACCGTCGTTGCTGGCGGCAATCGTCACCTTGTACGCGCCATCGGGCAGGTTCTTGAACTCGTCGGACGTCAGGTCCAGGCCCCTGGACGCATGGCCTTGCTCCACCGCAGTCATGACCCCATTCGAGTCCAGGGCGGACTTCCAGTTCTGGTGAGAGGTGTACGAGGCGACGACCTCGCCAGCCGCGTTCGTGTAGGTGGTGGTCATCGTGTGCACGGACCGCAGAGTGCCCGTACGCGGATCGATGGCCGTGGGAGCACCAGAGGCCGTCGAGCGTGAAATGACGTACTTGTCGGACTGGGGACGAACAGTACGCTCCGACACCTTGCGCAGGGGGTTGAACCCGAGCAGGTCTCCGTTCCTACCGTTGTAAATGCCCGAGGCCAGGACGTGCCCATCGCCCTCAGAGGCAAGCTGGTCAAAGATCGCGGGCTTACCCCAGTCGCCGTAGAAGCCCAGGTAGGGCACGGTCAGATCAGACTGACCCTGCGTGCGCGACGTGAAGCGCACGAAGCCCTCCAGGAAGGTACCCGACGGCGCATTGTCTGTCACGTACTGGGCGAACGCGGATCCGGGGGTGACGTCGATGCCGACGGTGGCCTCGCCCTTCGCGGGGACGGTCACGCTCGCGCCCTCGCCGGTAGCCGAGGCAGCGCCGGAGTAGGCGATCTCCACGCCCTTGCCACGCCAATCGGAGGAGCGCTCACTGAAGAAGCCGTCCGTCACGATGTCGGAAAGCGCCTGAGAGTTCATCTCGTAGGTCGACGAGGCGTCGGACAGGTTGTGCAGGACGACGTCGAAGTGCCAGCCCTTCGTGCCATCCCCCAGGTCGGCCTTGGGTCGGGACTGCTCGGGGGCACCCTTCACGGTCGGGTACACAGACGAGGTCGTAGCAGCCAGAACGTTCACCAGGCCAGATCCCTGCTTGCGCGGAGAGTAGTAGGCACCGGTGTCCTGGAGCGGATCGACGACGGGGGTGGCTGTGCCCATGATGAGGTTCTGGACGACGTCCACCTTCTCGCGATCACTCATCGAGGCGAAGAGCGGATCGTTCTGAACACGCTCAAGCACGACGGCGCTCACGCCGACGATCTGAGGCGTTGCCATGGACGTGCCGGACATGAACCCGTATGCGCCGTCAGGCACCGAGGAATAGATGTTGCCGCCGGGGGCAGTCACCTCGGGCTTGAGCCGCAGATCAGGGGTGACGCCCCACGAACTGAAGCCGGACATCGAGTGCTTGGCGCTGGGCGTGATCGTCATGCCCTCAACGAGGGTCAGGTGATGGTCGGCGGCGGCCAACATGGCCTGACCATCGGCCTGCGACATGAAACCGGCGGGCACACTCAGCGTCGACAGGCTCATGACCATGAGCGCGTCGCCCGGGACGTTGTTGTAGACGAGGACGCCAGCGGGCTTGAGGTCTGCAAGGTTCGACACCTTGGCGTCGAAGGTCAGCTTACCGCGCGACACGAGCACGAACTTACCGGCCAGTCCGTCCGGGTACTTCTCCTTGAGAGCTTTCACATCTTCTTCGGAGGCGATTCCACCGTCAACGTACTCGTAGTCGCCAGCGGGCAGCTCGGCGATGTCAGCGATCTTGTCGCCGTTCTCCGCGCGCGCACGCTGATAGGCGACGTCTCGTCCGGCCGCCTTGAAGCCGTTGGCCTGAAGCACGTTATCGAGGGAGGCCACGGCAACCACGGGGGCATAGGAAGCGGGTTCGTCCAGGGTCGAGGAGTCGGGGTCGGAGGCGTAGGCCAGGTTCTTACCCGAGTTGTTGCCGTAGCCTGCGGAGAATTCGTTACCGGCGGCCGCGTCGACTGCGACGCCCTTCTCCTGCAGCGTCTCGAAGATTCCCGCGTAGACGCTGTCGGCGGCGTTGTCCATGCCGGCAGTCTGGCCGAGCGAAAGATTCACGACATCGGGGCGCAGGACCGCCATGTCATCCAGGGCGGATAGCAGCGCGGAGTCCGGGATACCGCCGCGGTCACGCTCAACCTTCGCGACGATGATCTGCGCGTCGGGGGCCACGCCCATGATCTCACCGGCGTTACCCGCGGCGATACCAGCGACATGCGTGCCGTGGGAACCCGCCGGGGATGCGTCGGCGTCGTCATCCGCGTAGTCGTAGGCGAAGGGGAACTTCTCGGAGACGTAGGTGCCCGTCTTGCCCGCACCCAGCTGGGCGGCCAGGGAGGCCACCTTTCCCGCATCCAGGGCGGGAGTCCCGGACAGGGCACCGGTAAAGGCCGGGTGGGTCATGTCCACGCCCGTGTCGATGACGGCAATGACCTTGCCCGCGCCCTTCTGGGACACCTGGTCGGCGTGCATGATGAGCTGGGCACTCAGGTTGTCGGGATTCTGGC